>JAJYPT010000156.1 GCA_021795135.1 Actinomycetes bacterium | reverse complement strand
ATGACCTACGTGACCTTATTTCCTCCATAGGTAAATTAGAAAGGTCCTCAACAAATTTGGGGTCTAAAAAAGAATTCAAGTCAAGAATGGCCATTGTGCTTATACTGCCTCTGCTAATTAGGTTATTTATATTTATCTTAATTAATATTTTTATTAAAAGAACTTATAAAACCACTTCTACCATTAGGAGCATATCTATAAACTACTTTACCTACAATATGATCCGAAGATATAGATCCAAAATGGCGACTATCTGTACTAAAGTTTAGATTATCTCCGATGACTTCATAAAATATAACACCATTTTCTTCTGATATATTTTTTACCCTTTTTACTAAATCTAGCTCTACAATATTTGAATCTCTAATTACTACTAAATCTCCTATATTTATTTTTAGCTTTGCTATAAGCAAACGATCCCCTGGCTCTAAAGTGGGAACCATGCTTGTGCCTTTTACTTCAACTTTTGAAAAGAGCTTATAAACTATTACAAAACAAGTAAAAAGGGTACCAAAGACAATAAGGGCAACTTTTGCCCTGTTTTGAAGGCGTAGACAAATGCTATTTATAAAGCCTCTAAAACTAAAATAAGAAAAAATATATCTAAACACTTGGGTGTACCATTAGAGTTGTAATGTACTTTATTGGTTAAATTCAAACTGAAATAGGAGCATGCATGGGAATTATATCTTCATTAATACAATTGAGTGACACTATAAGAAAACCTTTTGAAGTTCATGCCCACTGTGACCTTCCTTGCGGAGTTTATAACCCTGATCAAGCCAAAATTGAAGCAGAATCAGTTAAAGCAATCATGGAAAAATATGAGGCTTCAAACGATGACTATTTCCGGGATAGGGCAATAATAATAAAAGAACAGCGCGCTGAATTAGTAAAACATCATATTTGGGTTCTATGGACTGACTATTTCAAACCTGAACACGTTGAAAAGTATCCTCAGCTTACCCCTTTGGTTTGGGAAGCAACAAAGCTAGCTGGAAAAACAAAACATACTAATGACATTTCAATAGCTCAACAACTTTTAGACAAAATAGAAGAAATATCTAAAATCTTTTGGGAGACAAAAAAAGCTTAAGTTAAATAGCTGTGCTATCCCCCCGAAACTGGAGGTAGCACAGCTATTTCATCTTTTTCGGTCACTAGAGTATTCTTAGATGCAGGTTCTCCATTTACCCATATCCTACTTATATTGAGAACTTGTTGGAATTCATCTCCAAAGGCATCTATTGCTATATCTAAAACCTCAGCTACACTTGCAGCTTGTACTTCTAAAGAACTACATTTTGCAACATCTTTGGCACTTGCAAAAAGCCTAAGAGTTGCCATAGGTACCAAGGGAGTAATCTTTTGACATTAAATAAATTATGCTTGTTTTTACCTTGGTTATCCAACGCTAATTCAATTTATAAAATAAAATTCACCATATGTCGCAAATTTTAATCCTTCGCCATGGAGAATCTGAGTGGAATGCTATGGGGCTATGGCAAGGATGGGCTAACCCAGCCCTATCTCAAGCAGGGCAACAACAATGCATAGAAATAGCTCAAAGGCTAGTACATGAAAAGTTTGATCATATTATAAGCTCTGATTTACTAAGAGCAATCCAAAGTGCCCAAATTATTGCCTCCGTAGCAAAAATTCCTACCTCTACAGCCTCAATCCATCTAAGAGAACGAAATATTGGATTATGGAGTGGTTATAGCAAAGAACAAATTCACAAAAAGTGGTCCCATGAATATCAATTATGGAGACAAGACCAATTAGAACGTCCTCCCGAAGGTGAGAGCCATAGCGAGTTAATGCAGCGAGTAATACCGCAAATATTAGAGCTGCTAAAACAAAAACAACGAAAAACCTTAATTATCAGCCATGGCGGGGTCATGCGAGGATTACAAAAACACCTTACAGGTACTAGTCAACCCATAGGCAACTTAAATGGATTTTGGCTAAGTTCTAGTACTGAAAATAAACTTGAAATTTCTAAATTACATTTTCAAGATGCAACTCCTCATACTTTTTCATCTTAAATATGGAAATTGAAGTTATTAGAAGCTCTAGACGAATCAAAACAGTACAAGCCCATAAATCAGGAAATAAAATTGTAATCTCAATTCCAGCATTGATGACCAAAGCTGAAGAAGAACTTTGGGTATCAGTGCTGACTAGGCGTATAGAACAAAAATATTCTCAAGCAATTAATCTTAAAGATAGAGCCAAATATCTTTGTTCTAAGTATGATCTTGTTGAACCTAATAGCATTGGGTGGGTAAACAATCAAAATACTAGGTGGGATTCTTGTTCTATAGAAACTAAAAAGATTCGAATTTCTTCTAGAATCAAATCATTTCCCTTATGGGTATTAGACTATGTAATTGTACACGAATTAGCCCATTTGGTAATTCCTAGCCATAATAGTCAATTTTGGCAATTAGTTAATCGTTATCCAAAAACAGAAAGATCAATCGGGTTTTTAATAGCAAAAAGTTCCTAACTAGAAAAACTCTTCTTAGCTTTCCATTTTTTTTCTTCTATTCCCAAAGCAGTACAAGGAGGCGCTTGATGAGTATATTCTTCCAATATGCATCGCCATGTATTTCCAGCTTCCAAGCGTCCTAACAAAGCATTAATTCCCCACTCCAAACGATCTAATAATAAATAGTAAGCAGGCATGTTAAAAGCTTTTATCACCTCACCATAACGACCTTTTAGATCTAAAACTTCATGAAGGGTAGAAGAGACCCAATTTTTTGAATATTGAAAATAATTTTGAATAAGAGGCTTATAAGGTTGACTAGCGTATTCATAAATAAGTTCGGGATCCAAACCATGATTAGAGGGTAAAAATCCAGCCTCTATAGCTGAATCAACCATCTTGATAGCATCTTGAGATAGCATTGCCTCCAAAACTGGAATAAGGCGTTGCAACTCTCCAGCCTTCCACCGTTTGACAAGACCAAAATCTAAAAAAGTAATAGATCCATCTTTGTGTAAACGATAATTTCCAGGATGAGGATCGGCATTAAAAATACCGTGTTCATGTACACAAGCTTGAGAAAACCTAAAAAGGATCTCTCCTGCTTTTTGACGAGCATTATCAGTAGAACTAGCTAAAAACTCATCCCAACGCAAGCCTTCTACCCATTCAGTTGTAAGGACTTTACGAGAACTTCTTTCTTGTATTACTTGTGGTATGTGAATAAAAGGATGACCTTTGTAGAGTTCATAAAATTCTTTTTGATATCCTGCTTCTATTGTATAATCAAGTTCTTCTGCCATTCGCACTCTTAGTTCATCAACCAGGGCTTTTACATCTACGCCTTTTAGAGTAAATTGACTAAATATTCCATATAACAATTGAGCATTATCCAAATCACCTTTAAGTGCTTGTTGCACTCCAGGATATTGCACTTTGACAGCTACTAGTCTTCCGTCTGGCATGACAGCTTTGTGAACTTGTCCAATCGAAGCTGCAGCAATAGGAATAGGGTCCCAATCTAAAAACAAGCGTCCTACATCAAGACCTAATTCTTGTTTTATAACAGATTCAGCTAGACTAGGAGCCATGGGAGGAACATCTGATTGCAAAGAAGCTAAAGCTGCTTGAGCTTGGGGGGGTAATCCATCAGCAATAAATGAAAGCATTTGACCAGCTTTCATAATTGCACCTTTCATTTCGCCTAGAACTTTAGCTGCATCTTCGGCGCTTTTTATTGCAAAACTTTCTTCTAATTTGGCTCTTTCTTCAGCTTGGACATGAGATCCTTTAATGCGAAATATGACGAAATGATAAGCTCTTCTAAGACTAAGACGCCAAATTCGACTTTGGCGCTTGATTTGAGAAATGTCAGTAAAATTTTCCCTTAATGACTTGAGTACCAGCAAGACCAACAAAAGCACAGCTCCTGTCAATCCCACTTTGAATATTTCTCTTTTGCTAATTTTAACCTTGGTCAGAAATAGTTCCTTCTGTAGATAACTTAGCTTCTTGTTCAGCTAATGCTTGATCTTGGATACAAAACCTACTAGCGGGCATGGCCTTTAGTCGTTCTTCATCTATTGGATTCCCACAGGCTTCACAAATACCATAATTACCTTGCTCTAGCCGCTCAAGAGCATCTTCAACATAGCCTAATTCGGCTTCTACTTGCTCTAAAATTGACAAATCTCGTTCCCTATCAAAAGTTTCGGTACCTAAATCTGCTTGATGTTGATCGATTCCAGATAATTCAGAAATACTTTGTTGCTCGCTAAGTTCACTTACATCATCGGCTTGAAAGCTTTCCACTAGTTCTTCTAGTCTTTGTTTTTCATTTTCTAGTTGAGCTTTTATTTGATTTACATCCATAATTTATCATCCTTATTATAAACTTTTAAATCATTTTTCCCACAACTGGAACCTTTATGCTTATTGATTGACTGCTCTTACGACTAAAGTCGTGGGATTCTTGGACTCAAGCTGCCGTGGTTTGCGCACAAACCTTGGT
>JAJYPT010000155.1 GCA_021795135.1 Actinomycetes bacterium | reverse complement strand
AATTAGTAAAAATTCTTCTTCTAATATATCTAATTTATATTCAAAAATATCAAACAGACAGGGTACACAATTTAGCTCAGCTGTTTATTCTTTTACCAGATGGTCTTTTTTTCCAATAGTAATAGCGATTTTCTTAGCAACTTCTTTTACTTCTCAGTGGCAAAATATTGATCAATCCATGATGACAACAAATACTTGGAAAAATCAGCTTAATGCTGAAAAGTGGATCATTAAAAATGTTCCTAAATCTGACTCTATTATAGTTGATGATTACTTTTGGACTGACCTTGTATTAAATGGCTATCCTATGAATCATGTTGTGTGGTTTTGGGTATTTGGTACGGATCCAATGGTTAACGCTCGTTTTCCTAATGGGTTTAAAAGTGTTAATTATCTTGTTTCAACAGTCGATACAAGGACGGGAATTTCTCAGCATCAAAGTGGTATATCAAAACCATTTCGCATTTACAATTATGAAACTAAAAAAATTATTCAATTTGGCTCAGGTAAATCTAGGATAACTATAAGGAAGGTAATTAAGTAGGTTTTTAGTGCAAACAGCAAGACTAATAATAAAATTAGTCTTGCTGTTTATTACATGGGAAATACTCCATTTAGAACTATATTTCCTTTAGCCCCACTAGAATTATTGATTTGAAAACCTATTTCTTTGATTCCATTTTCAGCTGGAACAGTCCAAACAAAGGTGTTGATCCCTGGGGCTAAATTAATAGGTGAACTCCAATGAACACCCCAATTGCTATCTTGTGCAAAAGGTGCAACTGTAATATTTGTATTTGTTTGATTGTTGATTACATAGATAATTTTTTGTCCGGGAACTATATTTCCTATGGGGCTACTTTGAGAAGATATTCCCACATAACCATTATTTCCATTGAGAGATATTGTAATTGAACTACTATTGGCCTGAACTGGTAATTTTTGGCCCCATTCAGAATTCCACTTAGAAAGATTCAATCCAAATATTTGGTAAGTGGTAGTTGGATTAACAGTTGGGCTAAGGGTTGGAGCCGTTGTAGTTGGCGAAGATACAACTATTGGGGTAGGAGAGTTAGTTGTAGTAGTAGAGTTATATAGATCTGTATAATGATTTTTTACTACTTGACCTTGAGTGGTAGGAGTTCCATCATAATTAGAAATCAATCCCATATTAGAACATCCCCATGTATCCCAAGTCCAAGCTAAATAAGAAATTCCTACAGTATCGGCCCAATTCATATAATTAGAAACGAAATTGCTACTACAACTGTTTTGCCCTACTTCTCCAGTTACTACTGGAACCTTTGCTGCCACTGGAGCAATAGTTGAATTCCAACACGATTGAGTATTGCAAGCACTGAAATTATAAATATGGACTCCGGCTATAAGATTATGCAAAGGATCAATAGGTTCATATTGCAGCCATTGGCTAAGGTCACCCCCCCAGTTGTTCCCATTTAGCATGATTGGCTGAGTAGCACCAGTGGAACGAACTACATTTACAAGTTCTTGCATTCCCGCAGCTTGCCATCCTCCAGGGGTTGTACATCCTGAAAGCCAACACTGCCAAGAGATATTGTGAGGCTCATTATAAAGATCAAATATTACTCCAGGTGTAGTTTTAAACGTAGTTGCAACTGAATTCCAAAAAGCAGGAGCGTGACTTTGATCAGCCATATATTGTTGTCCCGTAGACAAAGTTGATCCAGGGGCATTCCAGTGAAGATCTATAATTGCTACTATGCCTACAGAATTGAGATCGCTAACATATTGTTTGATCTGATTTTGATAATTTATTCCTGACCACTTTGGATTTACCCCATTTATTCCTAGCCAGCAATCTTCATTTAAAGGAATTCGAACTGAGTTTATATGCCAAGAAGTCATAGCTTGAACCGAAGGCATATTTATTGGCCCATCAGAAAAGCCCCAATTTTGAACACAGGCATATTCTGTTCCTGAGCGATCTACTCCTCTAAGATGTACCGGATTTCCCTTAGAGGTTAGGATTTGATTCCCTTTGACTGACAAAGGAAAACTGAGCTGTTGTGAAACAGGAGAAGCTATAACATTTGAAGAAGATCCAGATTGAGAAATAAGTTTTTGAGTAATAGTCGAATTTCCATTAGTAAATTGTGCCGATACTAACGTGATAAATAATAGAGCTAATCCTAGTAAGTATCCAAATTTTTTAGAGAAAACCGTAACCATATAAGATTAATCGCCGGTTATGGAAGCTATCTTTAGTGAATTTGTTTAGATAATGAATAAATTAATATTTCTGGGAGGAAAAATTATGAAACCAAAATATTTATTTGAAGAACAAGTAATTGAAAAAACTAAACCGAAAGAGACAACTTAGTAAGTAAAGGGCAGTTAAAGGTACTTAGTAGGACAATAAAGACAAAGACTATATGAAGATATTTTATCCTTTGCTAGGATGGCTCAAAAGATTTCTCGAATAGGTTTAGATAGGAGTATGTAATATGCAAGCGGTTCGTATTCATGATTACAATCAACCTTTAAAATATGAACAAGTGCCAGATCCCAAAATTACTAATCCTTATGATGTAATTATTAAAGTTGCAGGAGCTGGGGTTTGTCGAACTGATTTACATATTATTGAATCAATTTGGAAAGAATCTTTAGGCGATCCAACCTTACCCTTTATCATTGGGCATGAAAATTCAGGTTGGGTACAAGACAAAGGCGAAGCAATAACAAATTTATCTATTGGCGATCCAGTTATTTTACATCCATTGATTTCTTGTGGGATTTGTAGGGCTTGTAGAGAGGGAAATGACATGCATTGTATAGCGGGTAAATTTCCTGGACTAGATGGTACAGATGGGGGATATGCCCAATATATGAAAACTTCTGCGAGAAGTGTTGTAAAACTAGAGCCAGGAGTTGACCCAATTTCTTTGGCTCCGTTTGCAGATGCTGGCATTACTGCTTATCATGCGGTTAAAAAAATTATTCCTCTAACTTATCCTGGAAGTGTAGCTGTAGTTATAGGTCTTGGCGGCTTAGGTCATTTTGCTGTTCAGCTTTTGAAGCAAATGACAACTGCTAAAGTCGTTGTAGTAGACAGTTCTTCTCAAAGGGGTGATTTTGCTAGGGAATTAGGTGCAGATTTGTTTATTTCATCTAATCCAGTAAAAGAGTTATTAGATTACACTCATGGACAAGGTGCAGATGTAGTTTTAGATTTCGTAGGAGAAAAAGATACTCCAAAACAAGGAATTGAAATGACTCGCAAGGGAGGTACATATTCAATAATTGGATATGGGGGAAATGTGAGTCCAACTACTTTAGAAATGATTAGTCGTGAGATAAATATAGTAGGTAATTTAGTTGGAACTTATAATGATTTAGTTGAGCTAATGGAGCTTTATCATCAAGGAAAAGTTCACATCACCTCTCAACAGTTCCCCTTGAAAGATGCCCAAGAAGTATTGGATAAACTAAATAATGGACAAATACTTGGAAGGGCAGTTCTCAAGCCTTGGTAAAACTGCCTTTAGGTAAAGTTACGTTTTGAAAAGTAAAAGTAAAAGTATAAGTTGATTATTTTGTATTATCTAAAAATCATCTATGAAATAACAAGCACTTTATAGATGATTTTAGATAATTAGTAGATTAATAGGTCTTGTTGCCAAGTTATAAACATAAAAAATTATCTAAGAAGACTGATATAAATAATTGCTTGATATAGATAACGATAATTATTTATTTACATCAATAGGTCTGTGTCTTTGGTCAATTCCAGCTTGACCATATGGATAATCCGATGTCACAGGTGTACTAACTTCATCTAAGCTTTTTAAATCTTGGGCAGAAAGCTCGACAGATGCTGCAACTAAATCATGACTAAGTTGGCTTTGATTTCTTACTCCTAAGATCACAGAACTAACTCCAGGTTTTGCTTCTAGCCATGCAAGTGATACTTGTGCTGGACTTAGTTGATTTGATTTAGCTATTTTTTCAACCATATCAATAATTTTCCAAATTCGTTCTTGTTTGTTGCGCATCTCCCATGCTTCCATGCCTCTTTGGGGATCTTGTCCTAGTCGGGTCATACCACTAGGAGTTACATCTCGTTGATATTTGCCAGTAAGCCAACCTCCGGCCAAAGGAGACCATGGTAATAATCCAAGTTTGGCATCTAAACAAGCTGGTACAATTTCAAATTCAATCTCTCGCACAAGAAGGTTATATTGAGGTTGTAGGGTAATTGGTGGGCTAAAACCATTGGCTTTTGCTAGATAGACAGCTTTACTAAGTTGCCAGCCAGTAAAGTTAGAAAACCCATAATAGGCAATTTTTCCATTTCTTATAGCATCATCTAAAAATCGTAGTGTTTCTTCAAGAGGGGTTATTCCATCCCAAGAATGCATTTGGTAAAGGTCAATTTGTTCTACTCCCAAGCGTTTGAGAGATGCATCAAGACTACGGTGTAAATGACGTCTAGATGTACCAAGGTCATTGGGACCGTTTCCCATTGGAAAGCGAGCTTTG
>JAJYPT010000154.1 GCA_021795135.1 Actinomycetes bacterium | reverse complement strand
TGGATAATCAGGACTACCTTCATATATAACACTAGTTGCGCCATTCAAAAGGGGACCATAGACAATATAACTATGACCTGTTATCCACCCAACATCGGCTGCACACCAGTAAATATCTTTTTCAGGGTGAAGATCAAAAACATAATGAGTGGTAAAACCAACTTGAGTTAGATACCCTCCAGTTGTATGCATGATACCTTTAGGCTTTGCTGTTGTACCTGAGGTATAAAGCAAAAAAAGAAGATCTTCTGCATCCATAGGTACAGGTTCACAAACAGTATCTACTTCTTTTATCAAATCATGCCACCAAAGATCTCTACCATCTTTCATCTCAATATTGGATTCAGTTCGTTTGACTACCACCACGTGTTCAATACAAGGTGCACCCTCAACAGCAACATCAGCATTTTGCTTCAAAGGTACCACCTTTCCACGCCTCCAAGACCCATCAGAGGTAATCAATACTTTTGATGAAGCATCATTTATGCGATCTTTTAAAGCATCAGAAGAAAATCCTCCAAAAATTACGGAATGAGCAGCTCCAATCCTGCTACAAGCTAGCATAGCGACTACTGTTTCAGGAATCATTGGCATATATATTGAGACTAAATCACCTTTTGTTATGCCTAATTTTTTTAATACATTTGCAAAAGTTGATACTTGAGTAAGCAATTCAGCATAAGTAATAGTTTTGCTCTCTCCAGCTTCAGCTTCCCAATAAAAAGCAACTTTATCGCCTTTGCCTGCTTCGACATGACGATCAACACAGTTATAAGAGGCATTTAACTTGCCACCAATAAACCATTTAGCAAAAGGAAGTTGCCAATCCAAGATTGTGTCCCATTGCTGGAACCAATCCAGCTCTTTTGCTTGATTAGCCCAAAAACCTTCATAATCTTGATCAGCTTGTTCGTATAAAGAATTATCTGAAACTAAGGCCTGACTTTTGAATTCTTTTGAAGGAGGAAAAACTCGTTCTTCAAGATAAAGATCTTCAATTGTGGCATTTGGATTATTTCCATAAGTATCCCCTTGATTTTCCAACTTAATCCCCCTTGATATTTTGGTACTATCGCAATTACCATTAAAGCCATTTTTACTGTCAAAGATTTTTCTTATTGTATAAATCTTTGACGAGACTAAATTAATATTAGGATTTCACACTTTCTTTAAATCTAAGATCCTAGTATATTCCCTAAATATTGGATCAATCCAACTATTAGAAGGTTGTTTTCAATCAATTTATGTCAATAATTTGATTGCTAAAGCACTAAATGGACGCTAGTAAATTATGAATATCTTGATCTTGATATATTGTATTTAATATTAAATCAACCTCTATTAATTATTTTTACTTAGATTTATTATCTTTATAACTTTTTCCTAAAAAAAGAGTTTTACAACTTTTATAACTTTTTCTATTGATTACCAAAACAGTGGTCTAACTCCTAACAATAAGATAGCTGCACCCAAAAAAAGACTCCTAACTCGAGTAATATCTTTAATAGTTATAAAAATCTGTCTCAATCAATCAGATTGAGAAATCAAAGTTAGGTTAGATTGTTTACTTATGCTCATTGGGGAAAACCTATCAGTTGAGGTTGGAGGGAAGCTGATTGTCAAAAATATCAGCTTTAGAGTTATGCCTGGTGACAAAGTAGGAATAGTTGGCCGAAATGGTGCTGGTAAAACCTCTCTGCTTAAAGTACTTGCTGGAGATGTAGCTCCAACAGTAGGTAAAATTTCTAGAATTGGAGATACAGGTTACCTCAATCAAGAACCCAAATCTGATTCTATAGTCTCTTCTCAAAAAGTAATAAATAGAGTTATTTCTGGAAAAAACTTAGATACTTTATCCACAGAGCTAGAAAAAGCGCGCTTGATTTTAGAAAAAGATCCTTCTTTGGAAAATATAGAAAAATTTTCTAAAAAAGAAGAAAAATTTTCTTCTTTGGGAGGATACCAAGCCGAGTCTGAGGCAATGAAAATTTTATCAGGGCTAGCAATTTCTCAGAGTCGTTTTCACCTAGAACTGTCTTCTTTGTCTGGAGGAGAAAGAAGAAGAGTGGAATTAGCAAGAATTCTTTTTGCTGGTAGTGACCTATTACTACTCGATGAGCCCACTAACCATTTAGATCTTGACTCTAAAAATTGGCTTCTTTCTTTCATGCGAGGCTACAAGGGCGCCATGGTAGTTATAAGCCATGATTTAGATCTTTTAGATGAGGCTATTACTCGTATTTTCCATCTAGAACGTGCGACAGGAGATGGGGAACTGATTGAGTACAAAGGAACTTTTTCTCAATACAAACGCAGTAGGGCTCAAGATGAAGAACAAGCTCAAAAAAAGGCTATAAGAGTCCAAGGCGAGATGAAAAGACTCAAAACCCAGGCTGATTCAATGCGCCATTCTAGTGCCAAAAGAGCTCGAGTTGCACAGTCTTTGGATAAAAGAGCTAAGCGTTTATCTGCTGAATTAGACCCTTTAGTAGAATCAACAAAGATAAAAATAGCAGCCAAGATGGCAGAACCTCCTGTTAGCGCTAAAGATGTCTTATCAGTTACCAACCTATGTAAGGGATTTGGTAACGGACCTATTTTTGAAGATGTATCTTTTGAAATCTCTAGATCTGAAAGACTTCTCATAGTTGGTTTTAATGGAGCAGGAAAAACAACTCTTTTGCGTTTGATAATGAATGAATTTCCAGCAGATTTAGGTCAGATTAATTTTGGCAGGGATGTGAGCGTGGGTTATTATGCTCAAGAACATGAAAACTTAAATTTAAAAGAAACTCCAATGAATCAAATGCTTCGTACTCTAGATGGTACAAATACCGAAGCTAGAGGTCTTCTTGCTTCATTTGGTCTTAGTGGAGATATCTTATTCCAACCCAGTGCAACTCTTTCAGGTGGAGAAAAAACTAAGTTATCTTTATCACTGTTGGTAGCAGGAAAACATAACTTATTGTTACTAGATGAACCAACTAATAACTTAGACCCTGAATCAAGAATTGCTATTGGTGATTCTTTATCTTCTTGGAAGGGGACAATGATGGTAGTAACTCACGATGAGGAATTTGCCAATGCTTTGTCTCCTGATAAAGTACTTATTCTCCCAGAAGGAACAATTGATTACTTTGATGAGAACTACTTAGAACTAGTTTCTATGGCTTAGTCCCAAGTAGCTCTCAATGCTCAATGCTCAATACCTTGAGTATTATTACTCAAGATATAAGTCTCTTATCTTACTGTTACAGTCTCTGGAATTGCTATATCAGAATCTTTCCATAAAGGGATTCCTACTGGCAACACCTGACGCTTAGCTAAAGAATTTATTACTCCTGCAGCAGAACCATACCAAGCAAGAACAGCTGTTACAAGACCGACATATCCTCCTATTGCAACTAAGCCTCCCCCTGCTCCAGCCCCAGAAAAGAATCCAATTGATAAACATATCTCAGTAAGCTCTAGGGCTAGGAAAATAGCAAAAGTCACTGTATTGATTCTCGCACTGGCCAATAACATATAAGCATTAAAGATTGCAAATGCTAACAAAAACCATCCCAAAGCTTGTCCTAAGCCAGGTCCACTTACAGCAGCTGCGGCAGTTTTATTAAACAAAACAATAAGTACAAACCCAGCTAAAGAAAGCCAAAAAGCCCCATAAGTCGAAAAAGCCGTAGCTCCGAAGGTATTTTTATTCTTGAATTCCCACATTCCTGCAAGAAGCTGAGCGAGACCTCCATAAAAAAGACCAAGCCCAAGCCAAACGATATCAGGTGCTAGTCCAGCATTATGTGCACTTAAAACAAAAGTTGTAAGAGCAAATCCCCCTAATCCCAATGGCGCAGGATCTGCTATTGCAGGTAACACTTTATTAATCTGTTCAGTCATTTGTACCCCCTAATTAAAATAACTTGTACTTGCAACTATTACTTTGAGGAGTGTAGCATCTCTAGACGATAAGCCCTAGGCAAATTTATAACTAACACGAACAAACCACGTAGAATCAAGTTGTTTAGCTTCGGGAACAATAAATAGAGTTAGAAAAATACTAGATATTTCGAGTATAAAACATTGCTTGATCTCCAAACTTCCAAGGTATCTTAGGGAAATGAAATAATGATTATTGAAATGTTCTAAAAAGGACAGGTTTTGCTCGCTTAGCCTGTAGAGAGACAAACTCTGGCGTTAAAACACCCAATGTGAAACCGATCTCATTGAAACAGGAACCTGGAAAAATCAGGTGCGTTAGTATCGACTCCCTAGTGTAGTGACGTCACTCGATAAGGCTTTTGAAATTGACCTGTTGTTTTTCTACTTAGCTACTAGATCTACTAAGTATTTAACACTACCTAATCTATCTAGTTTCCAAACAACTAAAGAATATCCAGGACACAAAACCTCTAATGCTTTATCAAGACCCTGGAGAATGGCTTCAGATCCACTTAGCTTGTCTTGGAATGTTTTCTTCCCTGCATCAGATAAAGCTTTGAGTTGTAGATCTAGATTTTGATCCCATCTTCCGCAAATAGGTGACTAAATGATCA
>JAJYPT010000153.1 GCA_021795135.1 Actinomycetes bacterium | reverse complement strand
AAAAAAACCTTCAAAACGATCATTTTCAATAAAATTCATATCACAATTTGACCAAGGTCCCTTGGGCTCTTTGCGCCAGCGAAAACGACTCGCTATTACATCATGTCCTTCTTTGAAAATGTCAGCACTAACTTGGATACGTTCACCTACAACTGCTTTGGCTGGATGTGTAGCCAAAGGAGTTGTAGGTCTGATGTCATCGATAACTAGACGTCCTATCATACACAACCTGTCTGTATGGAAAATAAACTAAAAATGGTTCTAAATATTGAAAAAATATTCATATTTGACTCAATCTGTCCTATATTACAATCAGCTTTTGCTTTTACTTAGGTCAACTTTTTATTTAAAAAGATTAAAAACAAATAAATGGATCAAGACTTAAAAGAATTAGATTTAATAAAGGAATTTTAACTCCTAGCTTTTTAGATTTTGGAGTTAAAAATCAACTAAATCAGTTTTATATCAAATAGCTAGAACTCTTCTTGAACTTTCCCAAAAAACAAATAATTTACACAAGCTTTGAAAAAGATAACGACTCAGACTTAGCTGAAATATCCTTAGCCCAGTTGAGATCGATTACTTCGAAACATTTCTCAACTGGCTTGGTCTCTCTTGTCATTTATCAAACAATCGGAAATAACTAAAAAGAAATTAGTGGACGATGATGGCAATAAGGTCCAGAGTTTGTGCGCAAACCTTGACAGTTTGACTAGTCCCACGACTTTAGTCGTGGGACTAGTCAAAAAAAGCTAAATACAATTGCAGATATTAGATCCAGTTGTATCTTTTTACTACTTTTGTTTTTGTCTTTTTTGTTCTTCAACTGCTGCCACAACACGAGGCGAAAGTGAATTTGTTGCATATTTTGCTTCAAGTGAGCGAACTCCAGGAAGACCTATAAAGTCTAAAAATTCTTGAAACGGAACAAGTTTATCCATAACTTCAATTGGACTTCCCGCCTCCTTTATAGCTTTTAGTAATCCACGCATGGCTTGAGTCGCTACCAATAGTGTTCCTATTGGAAAAATTACTAACTTATACGAACCCAAATCTAATAGCTCTTGATGGGTAACTGGAGGAGTCTTTCCACCTTCGGCCCAATTGAATAACAAAGGCGTGTCAGTAAATGTTTTAGCAATAGTTCTAATTTCATCAATAGTTTCTGGAGCTTCGATAAATATAACATCTGCCCCAGCATCTCGATATTGTTGCCCTCGTTCTAAGGCTGAATCCAATCCTTCAACTGCTCGTGCATCAGTGCGAGCAATAATAACAAAATCTGAAGATCTTCTAGCATCAACTGCTGCTTTAATTTTAGCCACCATATCTTGAATAGAAACTACCTCTTTGCCTAGCATGTGGCCACATTTTTTTGGAGCAACTTGGTCTTCAAATTGTATTGCTGCCACCCCTGAACGCTCATATTCTTGGACTGTGCGTATTACATTAATAGGATTGCCATATCCAGTATCAGCATCGGCAATAACTGGAGTACCTCCTACAGCATCAGCCATACGCCTAGCATGATCTACCATTTCTGTCATAGTCAAAAGTCCCACATCAGGCTGACCCAAAACCGAAGCCGAAGCACCAAAACCACTCATATAAACAGCTGGAAAGCCTGCTTCTTCAACAAGGCGAGCGCTCAAAGCATCAAAAGCCCCAGGAGCCAAAATAAGCTCAGGTCCATTTAACAATTGGCGCAGCTTTGTTCCTGGGGGAAGCGGCGCTTTATCTAACATATCTTTAGTCATGTTTTTAAATTCCTTTTATTGATTTCTAAGACCTCTATTTGCTAGTTGATCTATCCAAAGCCCAAAATAAACAAGTTTTTACTCAATTTAATTTAAAATATTTTCCAGATATAAGATTGTCATCTACAAAAGAAATATCGTTTTTCATAGAACTGATTTCATCTAGAGAAGTTGGACCATTGCTAAGTTGAATCTGTATCTTTTGATACAAGTTCATAAAATAATTATTCTATGATGAGCTTGAGATTTTGATAGCATGACTATAAAAATAAAATAACTAAAACTTACTGGGCTACTTGTAGGTCAAATCTGATTCTTTTAGCATTGACAAAATAGTTTGTCTAATTACTTCCAGTTGAGTTGCTAATTTTTTAAATCAGTCTAGCGTTAGGATCTAATTATTATGAAAGCACTACAAAGTTTTACAGTTAGAGCCAAACTTCCAGACTCTTTGTCGCCTCTTTTGGAACTTGCCATGAATCTTCATTGGGCATGGAATGAAAAAACTCAGGCTCTTTTTCGTTGGATAGATCCCCAGCTTTGGGAGCAACTAAATCATGACCCTATTGCCTTATTGGCAAATGTGAGCACTAAACATCTTGATTCTTTAAGCAATGATGCAGACTTTATGGCCTTTATGTCTGAGGTCTCAACTGATTTAAATAGTTATCTCAACTCCACTTCTTGGTTTCAAAATCGAAATTCAGCACTTGTCTCCGTGGCTTATTTTTCACCTGAATTTGGAATCTCTGAAGCTTTGCCCCAATATTCTGGAGGACTTGGAATTTTAGCTGGAGACCATCTCAAAGCCTCTAGTGATTTAGGAATACCCTTAGTAGGAGTAGGTCTTTTTTATCAACAAGGGTATTTTAGACAGTGGTTAGACAACCAAGGTTGGCAACAAGAAAATTATCCTACTTTAGAGCCAGCATCTATGGCTGTGCGAAAAGTTCCAAATGTAATCATAGATGTAGAATGTGGCCAAAAGACAATATATGCCCAAATTTGGCGGGCTGATGTTGGTCGTATTCGTCTGTATCTATTAGATACAAATATAGAACAAAATGATCTTGAGTGCCGATCTGTTACAGACCGTCTCTATGGGGGTGGAACAGAACATCGCCTACGCCAAGAAATTTTACTTGGTATGGGTGGGGTAAAAGCATTACAAGCTGTAGGAGAAAAAACTCAAATATTTCATACAAATGAAGGACACGCTGGGTTTTTAGGTCTAGAAAGACTATCAGATCTAATCCAGGATCATTCTTTGAATTTTGATCAAGCCTTAGAGGTAGTCAGATCTAGCACAATTTTTACCACCCATACTCCAGTCCCTGCTGGTATAGATCGTTTTGGCAAAGATCTTATGGAAAAGTATTTCTCTAATTGGTGTAAAAGATGCAATATAGATATCAATCAGCTAATGCAGCTAGGTCATTTACCTAATGAATCTGATGAACAAGCTTTCAATATGGCAGTTATGGGATTTCGCCTAGCTGGAATGTCTAATGGCGTATCTAAACTCCATGGTAAAATCAGCAGAGAAATGTTCCAAGGCATATGGCCAGAAATTGCAGTAGATGATATACCTATTGGCTCTATTACAAATGGAATCCACGGTCCTAGTTGGGCATCTCAAGAAATGAGCGACTTATTAGGTAGAAAAGTAATTCCTTCTTGGGCTCAAGCTAATCAAGATCGTTGGGAATCTATCAATGAAATAGATGATGATGAAATATGGAGAGTCAAAGACCAAGGACGACATCGTTTGGTAAAGATGGTACGTCAAAATATAAAAAAATCCCAAGATCTAATCTGTGAACCTAGCACTTGGGCAGAAGAAGTTTTAGATCCTAAAGTATTGACTATTGGTTTTGCTAGAAGATTTGCTAGCTATAAAAGAGCAACTTTGTTATTGTCAGACCCACAAAGGCTAAAAGCACTTTTATTATCACCCGATAGACCAATTCAGCTAGTTTTTGCCGGTAAAGCTCACCCAGCAGACAACATTGGCAAAGAAATGATACGCCAACTTATAGAATTTTCTTCTGATCCAAGCATTAGACATAGATTTGTCTTGGTCCAAGATTATGACATAGCCATTGCTAGAGCTTTATATCAAGGTAGCGATGTTTGGCTAAATAACCCAAGAAGACCACTAGAAGCTTGTGGGACAAGTGGAGAAAAAGCTGCTCTAAATGGGGCGTTGAATTGTTCAATCCTAGATGGATGGTGGGATGAGATGTATAGACCTGACCTAGGCTGGGCAATTCCTTCATTTGAAAATTCTCAAGATCTAGATCAAAGAGATGCCAAAGAAGCATCTTCTTTATTCGATATTTTAGAAAATGAAATCATTCCCTTGTTCTATGATCGCTCTCCTCAAGGACCTCCTAGTGGTTGGATTAAAAAAATCAAGTCTTCACTTTGTAATTTGGGACCAAATATTATGGCTTCTAGGATGGTCAAAGACTATGTAGTCAAAATGTATGAACCTACTGCTATTAGATATAACGAAGTTTCTAGTCGAGATTTCGAAAAAGCAAAAGAGCTTGCCAATTGGAAACAAAATTTATATAAACATTGGTCTGAGCTTAAAGTAGATTCCATAGACTCTACAGATGTCGAAGATAAAGAAGTAGAACTAGGGGCTAAAAAAACAGTCAGAGCTAACATAGTGGTCGGCTCTATGGATCCAAAAGATATCCAAGTACAACTTCTTTTTGGACCACTAGATCAAGATAGGCAAATAAAGCCAATATCGACGATTCCTATGACTAGACAAAGTGAGCCTACCAAAAGATCGGAA
>JAJYPT010000152.1 GCA_021795135.1 Actinomycetes bacterium | reverse complement strand
CTTGGCAAAGAGGATCAAATGAAAACACTAATGGTCTTCTTCGCCAATATCTACCCAAAGGAGAAGATCTCTCAAAGTATTCCCCAGACGATCTAAAAGAGATACCAGATCATTATCTAAAGATTTGGCAGCTAAACAAACCAAAGATTCATGCTAATTTTATTTTGTTCGATGAAGCCCAAGATGCCTCTCCAGTAATGCTAGATATTATCAACCAACAAAGCTGCCAAGTTGTTTGGGTAGGAGATACTAATCAGCAGCTTTACGAATGGAGAGGTGCTATTAATGCTTTATCTTTGGTAGAAGTAGAGCTAAAAAGCTACCTTACTCATAGTTTTAGATTTGGCCAAAACATTGCAGATTTAGCTAATAAGACACTTGAAAAACTAAATAGTCCAATACAACTTATTGGAACCAACCAAGCCTCAGAGATAAAAGTAAAGCCTGAAGAGCTGAAGGATCCTGACGCCATTCTTACTAGAACAAATGCGGGGAGTTTTTATAACTTTTTACAATATATTGGCGATGACAAAAAACCTCACCTAATAGGTTGAGGGGATGAAATTAAGTTCTTTACCCAAGGTGCAAGACAACTACAAAATGGACAAAGAACAAACCATGTAGAACTAAGTTGTTTCAGCTCATGGGAACAAGTCCAAGACTACGTACAATGGGATTCATTAGGCTCTGAATTACGTCTTATGGTAAAGATGGTTGATTCTTTTGGAGTAGATCTAATTCTAAAATCTTTAGAAAAAATGGTTCCAGAACAAGATGCAGATGTTGTTATCTCAACAGTTCACAAAGCAAAAGGTCGTGAATGGACAACTGTAAAGATAGCTCAAGATTTTCCATTAGAAGATCCACAAGAACCATTATCTGATGAGGTATGGATAATCTTTTACGTAGCAATAACTAGAGCTAAAGAAATATTAGACATCTCAGAGTGTAAAACCTTACTTGATCTTCAAGCCAATTAACCACATCGCTCGCTAAGCGAAATAAAAAAACAAAGAGGTGAAAATGAAAGATCTAAATCAAGTAATAGAACAGATAAAACAAAATGAACAAACCTATGAAAAATATCAACTGAGAATAAAAGAAATAGTTTCTGAAATTTCAAGAGCTCATGCAAAACTAGACAAAGAGCTCAGTCATTTATTAGAAGAAAAACAAGAACTTAGATCAAAATTATCAAAGCTTCAAAAAGACCAATCAGAACTATTTACAAAAGCAACACAAAAACACTAAATCTGTTGACCAAAACCACTTTTACCAGGTTGAAAGTCTAGGGGATTCATACCAAATTGTAGGCCAAGAGATGGTTTTGTAGGAGGTTTTTTAGGTGAAGTAAGTCTAATAAATCTAGCAGGACTTACGATTGCTATATCACGACTAAGATTTTTAACACGTTCAAAATCGCTATCACTGGTAACTATTAATGAAGAATCAGATTTTCTAGCGAGATTATAAATATGACTGTCATCTAATTTTAAGTTGCCAACAGTATTAACTTCGCTTCCAAATGGCTCGCCAATATCTTCAAGTATTAGTTTTGGGCTCAAAGATCTAATCATACTTGTGAACTTTTCAAACTCTGAAGTAGAAGCTTTTACTTCAGATCGTAAAACCTTTAGGGCTTTTTTAAGTATATATGGGGAATAAACAAGCATGAGATCTTGTCTAGATTCAATTGCTTTAAAACATTCATAGGTATTTTTATGAGGTGGTTTAATGGTATCTACATAAACATTGATATCAAAAACTACTCTTATCTCTTGCCCAGTTTTAGACAACTATAAAGAGAGTTACTTATTCTTTGTGGGTACTAGGTAGAGAATTGATAAATTCATCCACAAAATCAGAAATATCTTGAGGAATTGGGCTAGATGGATCTTTCTTAGTCATCTCAACTCCATCAACTTCAGGGAGTCCAGCCTCTTGCCTCTCTTTGGCTATTTTTTCACCTAGTTTTTCTAATTCAGCAAAAGCCTCATTGAAAGTTAATTGTGTTTTAGGTTCAGCCTCAGGCGTACTCATAAATTCTATTATACCTCATTCTTTTAGATTGTAAAACTACTATTTACCTACCACTAGCAGGCAAATAACGATAAATACTAGCTATGGATACTCCTAAGTTTTCAGCTACATCTCTAGGTGACATTCCAGTTTCTAATAACTGTTTACCTGCTTTTATTTTGCCCTCAGTCATTAGTCGTCTTTGTCCACCAATACGACCAGCCCCTCTTGCTATAGCAAGTCCTGCTTTAGTTCTTTCTAACTGAACTGGGGTATTTTTTGCTCGGGGCTAAGCCAAAAGTATTGCAATTATAGGCGATGATAATAACAACAGACCAGGGTTTGTTCGCAAACCTATCATCTTGAGTTCTAGAATCTTACGGCTTTAGTCGTGGGAGTGGTAAACCAAACCTTTTATATTCAAATGAATATAATTTTTTTAGATTAAGGTTAAACGCATTATTTTCCGATAAAACTTGTATGGGTTCAAAACGTGAAACAATATCCCTCAAGTTTTTGAAAAACTCCACTAAAACTTTACTTAGCGGATTAGTAGTTGTTAACTTATTTGCTTTTGTTAGCCCAATAAATAGTTCAACTACAATAAGTTCAAATACCGTAGTTCCACCTCATTCTTTGGCTACACCGCCTCAATTGCCTTCAAATACGGTTACTTTGGGATCAGTTCCTAATTCAAAAACAATTAATTTAACTTTTACCCTCAATCCTCAACCTGGGCTAAAAAATTTCATACAACAAGTTTCGACCCCTGGAAGTCCTCTTTATAGGCATTATTTGACACCCACAGAATTTGGAAAAAAATTTGGAGCATCCCCACAAACAATACAGAATGTAAAATCAAGCCTCAATAAAATAGGTTTCCATATCTTATCTGTAGCTCCTGATAATCTATCTCTAAAAATATCTACCAGCGCTGCTTCTATAAAATCAGGTTTAAAAATAAACCTTCAACAAGAAAAATTGCCAAGTGGAAGAATTGCTTTTGCAAATACAGCTTCTCCACAGATCCCAAAATCTATTTCTCCTGCCGTCGAAAGCATAATTGGTTTAAACACTGTAATAACACCAAAAACTCCCAAGGTAATATCTCAAGGTTATAAAGGTTCTATTTCTAATCCTTCAACTGTAACTTCAAGTATTTCTGCTCATCCTCAATTAACTAGCTCGGGAGCCTCTGCTTGTGCATCTGCTTCTCAAACTGCTACTAGTTATGGAGCCTATACTCCTTCTCAATTAGCTACTGCTTATAATTTCAACCCTATGTATTCAGCTGGTAATTACGGGCAAAATCAAACTATAGGTTTATATGAATTAGCAGGTTTTGCCCCTTCAGATATATCAACTTTCAATACTTGTTTTGGACTATCTAATCCTTTGTCCACTACCTTAACAGATCTATCAGCACCTATGGCACCTGGAACTGGAACTGTAGAGGTAACTTCTGATATCGAAACTGCTGCTAGCTTAGCTCCAAAATCTTCTATAATCGTCTACGAAGCTCCTAACTCAGGTACAGGCCCTTATGATAATTATCAAACAATTATCAATCAGGACAAAGCAAAGATTATAAGCACAAGTTGGGGACTGTGTGAAGCTCAACTAGGTTTGGCCCAAGCTCAAGCTGAAAATACTCTGTTTCAACAAGCTGCTGCTCAAGGACAAACAGTTCTAGCTGCAGCAGGAGATTCGGGATCTCAAGGATGTGGATCTTCAGCTCCTTCTACCTTAGCAGTCAACGATCCAGCAAGTCAGCCTTATGTAACAGGAGTGGGAGGAACTTCTCTTTCTCAGATCACACCAAGTAAAGTTGAAACAGTCTGGAATGACGCATCTACAAATCTTGGAGCTGGAGGAGGTGGAATTTCTTCTTTTTGGAAAATGCCATCTTGGCAACAAGGACCAGGAGTAAATAATTCTTATACCACCGGCTCTACTTGTGGTTCAACATCTTCTAATTGTCGTGAAGTTCCTGATGTGTCTGCCTCAGCCGATCCTTATCATGGTTATGTAGTTTATTGTACCACTGGAGATTGTGCTTCTTACCCTGGCTGGTTTTCTGTAGGGGGAACTAGTATGGCAACTCCTTTATGGGCATCACTTACCGCTTTAGTCAATAATTCTTGCTCGACTGATTTAGGATTTATGAATCCCACCCTTTACAAAGCAGCTGCTTCATCTAGTTCTCCTTTTACTGATATAACCCAAGGGAACAATGACTATACGGGTCAAAATAATGGCACATATCCAGCAACACCTGGATATGACATGGCTTCTGGCCTTGGTAGTCCGATGGGAGGAACCTTAGCTCATGACATATGCAACTTCTCTTCAGGCACAACCAGTACTCCAAGTGGTAATACCCCTGGAACTGGACCAGCAATAAATAAGCCAATTGTTGGAATGGCTTCTACTCCAAATAGCGGGGGTTATTGGGAAGTAGCTTCAGATGGTGGAATCTTTAGCTTTGGAAATGCAAAGTTTTATGGATCAATGGGTGGCAAGGTGGTAAACATATCAATTGTTAGAATGGC
>JAJYPT010000151.1 GCA_021795135.1 Actinomycetes bacterium | reverse complement strand
TATTACCTTTGATCAATTACCCCAAAGAACCAAAGATCACACCAGACCTTGGGAGTTTTGCATTTTTCGCTGAGTCAAAAAGAGCTAAATTCCCAGACTCTTGAAATAATAACTTCGCAAGACCAATGGGATCGCACTAATCAATTCGACCACAACCCATCTAGTTCTTGCAATGCACAACTTTGGGCACCTTCCGACGTCCCTTATATCAGAGCTAATAGTCTCATGGTAACACTCTGTTCACCTGCTGCTGTACATCAGCCAAAAGGTCCTTGACAACCAATAGACTAGACGGATCAGCAGTCATGACGGCGTCGATCCGGGCGACGATATTTTCGGGGGTTAATGGCATGCGGGCCACCTCGGCCACCGCACGTTTCTCGTTGAGATACCAGCGCCGATCGAGAGCATACAACACCTGCACCAGGCACGACAGCACCCTCACCTTGGCAGCTTGGACAAAGAAGGTGTCGCCGGAATCGGTGATCTTTTCCAGAATGTCGAGCTGGAAGTCGGCCTCCCACAGGAACTTTTTAATGATGGCCTGCCGCAGTGCATCGGGATAGGAACGAACCCGCTGCTGCAGCTCGGACAGGCGACCGCTAGGATCCACCAACGGAACATACACGCTAACCTCAGCGGCCAAAATATAGCTATGATACCCGACGGGGTGTCCGATCTAATAGTGGCTGGTGAAATCACCCTTCAAGGACTGTGTCACGACGTTATCTAGATCAGCGAGGTCCTTTGCTAGTGCCCAAAGCCATGCGTTCACATCTTGGGTATCATCCACTACTTCATCCTCCTTTCGCTCTGGCACGATCGGCAACTCCAAACAGCGAGCGACATTTTTTGACCCACTTTAGCGATTTAGATTTGACCCACCTTGTTCTTGTAATTGTATAGGAATCTTTTCAGTTGTTTACTTTTCCACCTTTGTTGATATTGTCAGCTACTTCTGGTTGGCGTTAACATTAAACTTGAACTTTTCAAAAACATGGGCTAAATAATGTTTTAAGTGACAAAAGGTGCCAACCATTTAGAAAGACAATTATTGAAATACCAGGCAAAAAGCTGATAACCATCTACAAAAAGAGCAGAATAATACTTTTTCTTAAAAGATGAGAAAACAAGGAAGAAGTTTTAGCAAAAATCAGTGAATCAGATACCGATTGCTATTATCCCACCCCTGTTAATTGACTATCTGGGATATATTCCACCATCAATCGATATGACTTGGTTTGTTATATATGCATTACTCAAAATTGCAAGCGCTAAATCACCAACTTCGCCTGGTTTTCCAAGTCTATGTACAGGAATCTTTGAACTAAGTTCTTCAGGCTCACCTGGAAGCATTCCAGTATTGGCAATAAGAGCAGGTGCTAACGCATTGACAGTAACTCCCAAAGGAGCAAACCGAGCTGCTAGGGAATGAGTAAGTCCATGAAGCCCAGCTTTTGATGAGGCATAATGAGGTCCAACGATTCCCCCAGTAAAAGCAGCTACTGAGGAGATAAAAAGGACACGTCCAAAACCACGCTCTCCCATTCCAGGTAAAACCTTTTGAGCAAGCAAGAAAGGAGCACGCAAATTTACTGCGAGTGTATGGTCAAAGTCTTCAACAGAAAGTTCTTCTAGCTTACAAACTTTCCCTATGCCAGCATTGCTCACAAGTATCTCAACCGGTCCCAATTTCTCCTCAACTTCTTGTATGAGTTGAACTGGACCATCTGAGGTACCAAGATCAGCTCCAAAAGCAACTGCGCGACCACCGCTATCTGTAATCTGTTTGGCAAGATTTTGGGCAGCTTGTCTTTGATTCCCATAAGCAATTGCTACCACTGTTGCTTCACGGGAAAGAGCAAGAGCTATAGCTTGGCCGATTCCACCACTTGCACCTGTAATAAGTGCTACTCGCCCACGAAGCGAATCATCTGCCGGTTCTACCTTGTCTACAGATCTCATTTACCAAATCCTCCTTTAGAGCTAAATTCGACTATATTTATCAATGGAACTCAAAAGCTCAAAAGACGAACAAGCAATACTTCCCAACTCAGTTGATTATTCCAATTTTTCCAGCTGGTATCTTGGTCCAAAAGGTTTTGCTCTTTAGATTCAAATGTATAATTTTCTCATTAATAGTAATTTATCTATTTGGATAATGAACCTACCCCTGATGAATATCAGCACACTTAGTTATTATTGAGATCCTGATGTTGGTATTTCATACAAAAGTCAAAGACTTTCATTATTTAAACTTTGAAATATAAAATTCTAAGTCCAATCATTTAATATTTATTGGATTCATCTTTATATCTGAAGCTTTGGGAACCCTACTAGGCATTAGTCCAATTTTTTGTAAAGACTGCGAGAACCATCTTGCATCCCTTATTGCACAACCCAAGGGATCATTATTAAAGTATGCATATACTGTTTCATCTTTAGTCCAATTTTGTCCAACTAATTGAGCCCATCTATCTAAATCCTTGCGCTTATAACATCCCGAATAGGAACTAGAGTTTCCAAAATGAAATCTAATATAACTCCAATTGGTAGTTTTCCAAATAGGTGTTATGATCCCCTTCTTGTCCGCTAGGCATAAAGCAGCACCATATTTTTCTAAAATCGATTTTGTTTCTAAAACAAACCAGGAAGGATGACGAAATTCAACTGCTACTTTGACTGAAGAAGGAAAACAGCTAAGTGATTCATCTAAAACTTTTAGCTTAATTTCAAGATTTGGGGGAAGTTGAATCAAAATGGGTCCCATTTTTTCTCCCAATGCCTTTGTGTTATTCAAAAATCTAAAAATGGCTTCTTGGGGATCTTTGAGTTTTTTTAAATGAGTTAAATAACGACTCATCTTGGGAGAAAATATAAAATCATCTGGGGCACTCATCGCCCATTTTGAAAAAATATCTTCGCTTGGCAAACGATAGAAAGAGTTATTTATCTCAACTGTTTGAAAATGAGAGACATAAAAATAAAGCCAATCATGTTGAGCAATATTACTAGGATAAAAACGTTGTTTCCAAGATTTATACTGCCATCCAGAAGTACCTATCAAAACTGGCATATCGAATAAATCATCCTTGGTATATTTACATCCCATAGATATGTCATGAATATAAATTTCATTATTGATTTCACTATTGTCAAAGTTAAAAAATACTTTTTTAGAACTTTACATCTAATAACTACAAGCCAATAAAAGCATCAAATAAAGTGCTTCATATAAAAAATCATCAAATCCTTACGAGATTTCTAAAAAAATTTAACTTGTTGTAAAAGTTTTATGATTTTCATTTCTAATATCGCTTCATTGGGTACCTACCTAAAAGCAGTCTTTGTATAAACAATTCTTTTGTCTTTTGGCAAATTAATTTGTCTTTGTTCTATTCAAATCTGAATAAAATTACATTTACTTTTAAATTGGATGGCCATGAAAGAAACAACTTCCAAAGAATCTAAAAATAAAAATTATTCTTGGATAAAAAGATACCTAAAAGCTATGGGAGCTGAATTTACTGGCGTATCAGTAGAAGATCCCACCGGTGCAAAAACAGCAGAAAAAGAAAAATCATCCTGGATAAAAAGATACCTAAGAGCTATGGGTCCAGGACTAGTAACAGGTGCTGCTGATGATGATCCTTCTGGCATTGCGACTTATTCTCAAGCAGGTGCTGGCTTTGGTCTTTCATTATTATGGACCACATTAATTACTTTTCCCCTTATGGCAGCAGTACAAGAAATTAGTGACAGAACAGCTTTAGCAACTGGCAAAAGCCTAGGTAAGCTCATACTAGAACGTTTCCCCAAAAGGGGAAAACCTATTTTAGCAATACTGCTACTTGGTATGGGAATAACCAATGTTGTCAGCGTAGCTGGAGACCTTGGGGCTGCTGGAAGCGGGATGTCTATGTTGGGATTAGGTCCTTCTTGGATATGGGCAGCTGCAGGGGGAATTGGTATATTACTTGTCTTATTGCTTGGTTCTTTTCCTTTGGTGGCAAAAGTTTTCAAACTTCTAGCAATGTCGCTGCTTTCTTATTTGGTAGTACTGTTTTTATCAAAACCTAATTGGATAGAAGTATTTAATAACACCTTTGTTCCTAATGTTTCTTTAAACCCCCAATATATTTCTATGTTGGTAGCCGTATTAGGTACTACTATTTCAGGTTATTTATTCTTCTGGCAAAGTGGACACAGGATAGAAGAACTCAGACAAGAACCAACAGGGGGACCCAAAGCAGTTTCACTTGATGAATTACCCAAAGCTAAAAAAAAGGTAAAACAAACTTTTGCTCGTCTAGATGTAATAAGTGGAATGGCATTTTCCAATTTAGTTATGTTTGCAATAATTGCAAGTACTGCAGATACAATTGGAAGACACAAATCAGTAAATATACAAACAGCAACCCAAGCGGCTCAAGCTTTGCGTCCATTTGCTGGTCAATTTGCATCTGTATTATTTGCCCTGGGATTTATTGGAACCGCGATGCTTGCTATTCCAGTACTTGCTGGCTCAGTTGCTTTAGCTTCTTCTGATCTTCTTGAAAAATCTTGGGGATTTTCCAAGAAAGTAAAAGAAGCTCCTGTTTTT
>JAJYPT010000015.1 GCA_021795135.1 Actinomycetes bacterium | reverse complement strand
GTAATTAAACATACTAATGTTTCCAAAGAACCATCTTCTAAAGACATGTAATACTACCTTAGCTTGAAGAATAAAGAATTATTACAAATCTGATTTTAACTTGGTCTGTAATAAATGTTCACCTACTTATTGTTTTTCAAATGAGGACATTTCAAAAATGTCTTCAACTTGTGTAATTTATAGTTCAAAAACTACCTTATATCTCTTTACGAAATCTAAAAGAAAAAATAATAAATCTTGTCATTAGAAAGAAAATCAGTTTTAAATTTTTATCAGGAGGATCAATAAAAAAGCCCTGACTGTGAGAGCCAGGGCTTTAGACCTGTTTAGTTTATAACAGAACAATATGGCGGAGAGGGTGGGATTCGAACCCACGGTGAGTTTCCCCACACACGATTTCCAATCGTGCCGATTCGGCCACTCTCGCACCCCTCCAGTTGCGACTTATATATATTGCCATATTAATGCTTTATATAACGAGATTAAGTCTAGTATTGTTAATTGTGGCGGTTGGGCCTTGCGCAATAAGGTACCACGAACCGAGTCAGGGTCGGAAGGCAGCAGCTCTCAGTGGATTACTTTGTGTGCCGCAAGTTACCTGGCCGTCATTTATTTTTGAAATTAAATATTTGTCCATCTTGTTTATTGTTTGATCAAAGCTAGTCTTATTATTGTGGAAACTTCCTATCAATCTCTTTATCGCCGTTATCGACCCCAACGTTTTTCACAAGTTGTAGGCCAAGACCATCTTATTATTGCTTTGCGCAATTCTGTTATTAAAGCTCAGATTTCTCATGCTTATCTTTTTAGTGGTCCCAGAGGTACAGGAAAAACCTCTACTGCTCGAATATTGGCTAAAGCTCTCAATTGTATAAACCTAAAAGAAGGAGAACCTTGTTGTGAGTGTCAATCTTGTATATCTATAGCACAAGGTAATTCTCCAGATGTGCATGAGTTAGACGCTGCTTCTAATAATGGAGTAGATGCAATGCGAGAACTTATTTCGAGAGCTTCTTTAGGAACCCCAGGAAGATCTAAGGTTTATATAATTGATGAAGTTCATATGCTTTCTACAGCTGCTTCGAATGCCTTATTGAAAACGTTAGAAGAACCTCCTAGCCATGTAATTTTTATTTTGGCTACTACTGATCCACATAAAGTTTTACCTACTATTCGAAGTAGAACTCAACATTTAGAGTTCAATTTACTTTCAGCCCAAGTTATGTCTTTGTTGTTAGAAAAAATCAATACAGAAGCTGAATTGGGATTGAGTGAAACTTCTTTGAAAGCTGCTATATCTAAAAGCTCTGGATCTGCTAGAGATGCTCTTTCTGCATTAGATCAAATTGCGGCTGGGGGGGAATTAAATACTAGTTCAAATACTGGATTAGAATTAGTAGAAGCAATATGTGAAAAAGATTCCGCTAGAGCAATACAAGCTATTGCACAAGCAATTAACTTTGGTAAAGATCCCCAAGGGATAGCCTATGAACTTCTAGATTCTCTTAGAAACGGTTTTTTAGTTAGTTTGGCGCCCCAATTGGCAACAGTAGAAGGAGAAACTTTGAATGTAGTTCAAAGTCAACTTTTACGTCTTGGAATGCCTAGATTGGTAAGATCAATGGAAGTAATAGGGAAAGTACAAGCTAGCATGCCTTCTGTTATAGATCAAAGAACAGCTCTAGAAGTAGGTGTTTTGTCTCTCACTACAGATGAAGAGTCTTCTTTGGCTAAGTTGGAACAAAGAGTATCTATTTTAGAAAAAACTATCAAGAGCTTTAAAGATTCTAGTGGTTTGATTAGCAAACAAAGTTCTCAAGAATCTATTAGTAAAAAGACTTCTTCTACCGTTTCTGATAAATCTGATGATAAATCTGAAAAGAATAGATCTTCTGTCTCTCGTAATTCTTTTGGCGCCCTAAAACAAGCTTTACGTTCTCAACAATCAAAAAGTATTACCTACAAAGACAATACCGAACCAGAACAAGATTTACCTACTGAAAGCTTTAGTTCCAATAGCACTATTGCTAATAGTGCTACAAAGTCTTTAGGTGCTTTTCCCACTCGAGAACAAATTGTATCTGCTTGGGGAGACCATTTAATTACTAAATTACGACCTAGAGTTAAAGCTTTGTTTATAGCTGGGAGATTTTCGGGAGTAGAAAAAGATCAAGTCTTTTTTTCATTGCCCAATTCTCCACACTTAAAACGTTGTGAGGAATACAAACTAGAGGTTCAACAGGCTCTAAGCAACTTTTTTAAATGTCCTATCTCCTTAAATCTAGTATTGGATCAAGACCAAGAATCCAATCATCAACAACCGGGATCTTCTCAAGAACCCGAACTAGAAGAAGAATTTGATATTAGTGAACAACCGTTACCTAAAAGAGATGTAGTTTCATTGCAAGATCAAGTTTTGAAGACTTTTCCAGGAGCTAGGGAGGTAGATATATAATGACTGAACAATCAGGATGGGACATGGCAGAACTATTACGCCAGGCTCAATTAGTTCAAGATCAACTTTTGAAAGCAAAACAAGATGCTTCTGCTGTTCTCATAGAAGGAGTTTCAGCTTCAGGAGCAGTAAAAGTTGTAGTAAGTGGGGATTTTGATTTTAAATCGGTACATATAGATGAATCTTTGAAAACATTAGAAGATCCTTCAATGTTAGAAGATCTGATTTTGGTAGCTATTAGAGATGCTGTAAATAAAGCCAATGAGGTAAATCAGCAAGCTTTAGGAAGCATAAATTTATCAGAATCTACACCTTTATCTCCAGAAATATCTGATTTTGATAAGGATTTTTAACAAGTGTATGTTAAATCAGTTCAAGCTTTGATAGATGAGCTGGGTAGACTCCCAGGAATAGGTCCTAAATCAGCCCAGCGATTAGCTTACCATTTATTAAAAATATCCAAAGAAGATGCTTTACGACTAGCTGGAGCAATAGTCCAGGTCAAAGAACAAATTTCTTTTTGTCAACGTTGTTTTAATATATCTCAGGGAGATTTGTGTCCTATTTGCAATGATAAAAATAGACAACAACAATTTATTTGTGTAGTAGAAGAACCTAGAGATATTGTTGCTTTAGAACGTACTCAAGAATTTAAAGGCTTTTATCACGTACTGCACGGCTCAATCAATCCCTTAGAAGGAATTGGTCCAGATCGTCTTAGAATCAAAGAGCTGCTTTATAGAATTGACCAAGAAAAGATAGAAGAAATTATTATCGCAACTAATCCTAATCTAGAAGGAGAAGCTACCGCTATGTATTTAGTTAGGCTTATTCAACCTCTAGGTGTCAAAGTTACTCGTCTTGCCAGTGGTTTACCTGTAGGAGGAGATTTGGAATATGCAGATGAAATTACCCTAGGGCGAGCTTTAGAGGGCCGTAGAGAGATGATGAACTAGCTTACAAGCTTAGCTGAACTCTTTAGGGGGTTCACAAGCCAAGGATTTTTGCAAATTTTTTACGTATTGGGTTCTAGAAATTTCTATTGCTCCGAGGCTTTTTAGATGAGGGGTAGCCCACTGAACATCTATAAGAGGATTATGTATCTGGGACATAATTTCTACTAGCTTTACAAGTGCGACTTTGGATGCATCTTTAGACTTATGAAACATAGATTCCCCTGCAAATAATCCCCCAATGCTTACACCATATAGCCCCCCTACTAATTTAGGCTCTTGCTGATTTGAATCTTGCCAGGTTTCAATACTAAAAGCCCACCCCAGCTTGTGAAGCTCGATGTAATTTTTTTTTATCTCAGGAGTTATCCACCCACCGGGTCGGTCAGGATTAGAACAATTATCTATGACTTGTTCAAAACAGTGGTTAATAGTTGTATGATAATGAGAACAAGATTTACGTAAAGATCGACTAGGTCGGAAACTTTCTACAGGTAAAATTCCTCTTGGATTGGGAGACCACCACGCTAATATTGTTTCTTTTCCTTCTGGACTGATAGGCATTGGAAAAGCACCAGCGATATATGCTGATAATAAAATAGCAGGAGTGATAATTCCACCTGTAGCAATTAATTCTGCCCTATCTTCTTTAAATTTTTTAAGAATTTGTTCTGCTGTTGGAAATCTCAAAGAAGAAGGTGGAGGTTGTATTCGCATATGATAAATCTTTCCCTAAATTTTCCGAATGTTAAATTAGCTTATGTCTGATATTTCAATGAATAGTCAGATAGATCAGTTACGTTTAAAAAAACAAAGGGCCCTAGCTCCTGGTTCTGCTGCTGCTATCCAAAGACAACATTCTAGAGGGAAATTGACAGCTCGTGAACGAATTGATTATTTACTAGACGAAGGATCTTTTCAAGAACTAGATATGTTAGCTCGTAGTAGAGCAAATGGGAACAATGGTTCTGATTCCAATCCTTACACCGACGGTGTTATTACTGGGTTTGGTACCATAAAAGGCAAAAAAGTTTGTATTTTTAGTCAAGATTTTACCGTTTTTGGGGGAGCATTAGGAGAAGTGTTTGCCCAAAAGATTCACAAAGTTATGGATTTAGCCCAATCTATAGGTGTTCCTATGATTGGATTGAATGATGGAGCAGGTGCTCGTATCCAAGAAGGAGTAGTCGCTTTACATTCTTATGGAGAAATTTTCTCTCGCAATGTATCTTCTTCGGGAGTAATACCTCAAATTAGTGTTATCTTGGGTCCTTGTGCTGGTGGGGCAGTTTATAGTCCTGCTATGACTGATTTTGTCTTTATGGTTGCTTCTACTAGTCATATGTTTATTACTGGACCCGATGTAGTCAAAGCAGTTACAGGTGAAGATGTAAGTATTGAACAACTAGGTGGTGCTCTAAGCCATGCTAGTCGTTCTGGAGTCGCTACTTTTGTAGCTGACAATGAATTTGAATGCCTTGATTCGGTAGCAAAACTACTTCAATTCTTACCTTCTAATTATTTGGATCACCCTATTGATCTTCCAAGTAGCGATGACCCTATGAGACTTATTCCTGAATTTGATCAATTAGATTTCAATCAAGCATACGATATAAAAAAAATCATAAGTTCTTTAGTAGACGATGGAGATTTTTTTGAATATTTTTCTCATTGGGCTAGAAATCTAGTTTGTGGCTTTGCCCATATAGGAGGTCAAGTCGTAGGTATAGTTGCAAATCAACCACAAGTTCTTTCGGGTGTATTGGATATAGATGCTTCCGAAAAGGGAGCTCGTTTTATAAGAACATGTGATGCTTTTGGTATTGCAATATTGACAATTGTAGATGTACCTGGATTTATGCCAGGAGTTACCCAAGAAAAAAATGGCTTGGTCAGAAGAGGGGCCAAACTACTTTATGCTTTTTGTGAAGCTAGTGTTCCAAGAGTACAACTTATAGTCCATAAAGCTTATGGAGGTGCTTATGTAATGATGGATTCCAAAGCTATAGGAGCAGATCTGTCTTTTGCATGGCCTTCTGCCGAATTGGCTGTTATGGATCCTCAAGGACTAGTAGATTTTTTTCACTTTAGTCCCGTTGCCACTTTGGCTCCACAGAAAAAAAGAGAAGAACTTATCTCACAATATTATGATTCACATGCAAACCCTTATATGGCTGCAGAAATGGGCTATATAGATGATGTAATAGAACCAAGTGCAACTAGGACAATATTGGCTAAAGCCTTTAGAACCTTGAAAGATAAAAAAGTAACTTCTGTATTCAAAAAACATCCAAATTTACCTTTATAGGACTATTTTGTCAAAAGAAAATTTTTCAGAAGAAGAGCTTGCAGCAGTAATAGCAGTAAATAGTTTTCTTCAACTTTATCAACAGCCACCTTCTTTGGACCCCGTTGATAAAGTAAAGGTTAGATGGAGATTTGCAAGCCGTCCACCAGCCTTTATGCCTTCTTTACCTAGTTAAAGTTCCAGGTAATAAAGTTATCCCCAATAAGGGGATAACTTTGGGGATAACTAGCTTTAGTATTGTGAATTTCTCTTTTATTTATCCTCAGAAGCTATTTCTATAGATGTTGTTCCTGAGCTTGTTTGCACAGAATAAGCTTTTACTAAAGCAAGTCGGGCTTGAGTGATTAAGTTTTGTGAACTAAAACCATGTGTAGGATATGTGGCTATACCTACTGCTATTGAGACTTTAAAGTTGTGTTTCAGCATTGTTTGTTGAAGTTTTTCTATTGCCCATACCCCTCCTTCTTTCGAAGTATTGTCTAGGCTTATTCCAAACGATAGCTCACCTATTCGACAAACTAGGTCTGACTCCCTAAAGTTTTTTACTACCAATGAAGCAAAAGATGTTACTAGTTGGTTGTTGTATTCAACTTTGTTTATTTCATTATCTGGTTGAATTTCTAATAACAACACAGTAGTAGGCCACAGTTGTCTTTTGGCTGTAGCTATTCTTGTTTGAAGAGCTAAATCGAAAAATGCTTCCCCTGCAAGACCAGTTTCTGAATCAAGTAAATGTTGAGAAGTAATTTTTTGTGAGGCAGTTATTTTTGCTCTATATATTTTTTCTAATTGGGTTATTTTTTGATTGAGATACTTTTCTTTTTTTATTCCCAATAAAGTGGTTCCTACTCCAAGTAAAACAGCGATAACAAAAAAAGAAGTTCCTAATATGACTAAAAAATAATTACTACTAACAACAACAGCAGAAACTATTAGTAATAATGCATATAGCCCTACAAATAGCCCACCCAAAACTTTAAAATTCATCTACATACCTTTTAACAGAAGTAATAATATAATAAAGTTCTTTCGTATGGTTATAAGACTTTGTTAAGTTTTACTAGCAGAATTAAGATAAAAAAATTAGATTATCCTTTTTGCGTTTTTGACTATGGGTTATAAAAATTATTTATTTAGCTAAGAATTGAAAGAAAAACAGTTAAATAAAAAATAAGTTTTTAAAAAACTGACTTATTTATTGCAATTACTAACTCTTGTTTGTCAATTTCTTAGGCATTGGATCCTTGACCCGAAGAAGCTGGACCAAATAATACTCCAACTGGACACTTTGCAGTTCTTAGGACTCTATATACAGTCCTTCCCACCCATAGTTCGTCAGGATTAGAAGGACGTCTTTCTGCACTCATTAGAACCAAATCACAGTCTTTTAGTTCAGCTTGATGAACAATTTCTTCCCCTGCACTTTTTCCCTCTCTAAGTTGGACTTGACTCCTTACTGGAGCTTGTAGGGTCCTGCCAAGTCTTGCCACCTCATCTGTTGCTTTGCGCCCTAATTTTTGATGGGAACTGACACTGCCCCCACTTGGGTCTTCTTTAGGGAAGGTTTCAACTATATGGATTGTGTCAATTAGAGCATTGGGACCTTTTGCCAAACTAAGTCCAAGCTCTGCTGTTTTTTGATCAGCGAAGGTTCCAGTGGTTGGAACAAGTATCTTTTCTATTTTTAGATTGTCTCTTTTTATGTAAGGCATATGCAAAACCAAGACATTACAAGGAGCATTTTGGATTAGTTTGTCTACAAAGCCTTCAAAAAGATGAGGTCCTTTTTTGCTGACTTCGGCTTCAATTACCATCAAGTCATAGCCTTTGGCAGCTTCTGCTAGAACGACTTTTACTTGGTCTTGAGTCTGGATTTCTCGGTATTTCCAAGCAACTTGGTCCTTTTTATTCTCTAATCCAGCTGAAGTTTGAGAGACTTCTCCTCCAAGAATAGATTGTCCAGTTTTTATCCCAAGTACTAAAGCTTCTAGATCTTTGGTAGAAGAAAGATGACTAACTACTTGTGTCGCTGCAAAAGACCTTTCATTCCAAACAGGAACCAATATCCTATGAAGGCTGTGGATAAAGCTTTTTTCTTTGAAGGCTTCTTCTTCTAGCCTTGCTGCTTCTTGAGGTTCTGTTGGGGTTTTATTTAGAGACCAACGCAAAAGAACAGGAGCCATTGCCGAAGTTGTGATCGCCATAATTACAATGATTGAATACATTGGACTAGAGATGACTTTCATCTGTAGTCCAACTGTTGCAACTATAATCTCTACAGCTCCCCTGGCATTCATACCAGCTCCAAGGCTAACTGCCATACCTTTGCTAACTTTTACTAGTCTTGCGCCAATATAGGTTCCTATAAATTTACCTAAAGTTGCCACTACAATTACAGCTAGGGTAGATATAAGCAAAACGGGAGTAAGTATTTGGATGATATTTACCTTTAGTCCAGCCATTGCAAAAAATACTGGAGCAAAAACAGAAAGAGTCATAGACTCTAGGTTTTTTCTTATATCTCTAGTTACTCTTGGGATCCTAGCAAATTGAATTCCTATTATAAAAGCTCCTAAAAAAGCCTCCATATGTAAAGCTTGAGTAATTGCTGCTCCACCTAGTCCTAGCACGATTGCAGCTGTGAAGGTTGCACCTTGTCCACTAGCATGGTCATCTAACCATCGTAAAAAGGCTCTAATTAGACGAAATCCTAAAGTAAAAGAAAATATTGCAAAAGCTATCGTTCCTAAAATAGACACACTAAAAAATCCAAGTTGTAATGATTTTGTAGAAGCAATACCAGCCACAATTGACAGTAATGACCATCCTGCCATGTCGTTTAGTACTCCAGCTGCAACTGCTAGTTGTCCAACATCTCTTCTTAGTAAAGACATATCTAGCAGTATTTTTACAATTACTGGTATTGCAGATATAGAAAGAGCAGTTGCTACAAAAAGTTTAAATACCAAAGAGCTATGTTGGGTTCCTATTAGGGCCTTAGGTAAAGTATCAGCCAAAATAAAACCAATTACAAAAGGAACAATTACACTAGCTGTTGCAATGACGATTGCAGGTCGGGATTTAGATTTAACTAATCCAAAATCGACTTCTATTCCACTTAGGAATAATAAAAAGATAACCCCTAGTTCACTAAGTACTTGGCTTAGTAAAGACACAACTCCGCTGGGAGGGAAAACGGTATGAAAAAAACCTGGAAAGACCCCACCTATTAAAGATGGACCTAGAACAATACCAGCAAGGAGTTCTCCTATTACTTGAGGTTGTCCCAAGGCTCTTGTAATTTGTCCCAAGAGTCTAGCGCTGCTTAGCAAAATGACAAACGCTACAAGAAACCATAAAAGATTAGTAGGTGTTAACATAGTCTCTTTCTAGTATAGGAATAATCTAAAATGACAAAAGGAAACAATGTAGATAGGATCACTTATCTAGAACTGAAAAGTCATCAAGCGTCTAAAATAATCATTTGGGTATAAGATCAAATTCTTCCCGTATCTATTTTTTCCAAACATATTAGTTTTTGATTTATGAAAATTATTGTCAATAATCAATTCAATGACAATCACTACTAATTCAATTCCACTAAAGCTATAGACTATTGGTTATATATGACAATATTTTCCAATTTTGTTGAAAATCTTGTAAAAGATTCAAAGTTTGGGAGACTTATATTTTAAAAATCAAGTCTGATATTGCAAAAAGTAATTCCCTTATTTTGATTGGAGTTTAAAATTTTATGACGTCTTCTTCTGTTGGCCCTTTGATGTTGGTAGGGGGAAGTGAGTGGACTCAAGGATGTGATTTTGATGCTCAAATTCTAGATTCACTACCTGGTAGGAAGGTAGTGATATTACCTACAGCTCAATCTTATGAAAATCCTTTCAAAGCGTTAGAAAAAGCTACCCAATGGTTTTCAGAGCTAGGTTCAGAAGTTGAAGGCGCTATGATATTGTCCAGAAAAGATGCCCAAGATAAAGATAATTTAAAGATTTTACGCAAAGCCGATCTTATTTATATATCAGATGGCTCTCCCTTACATCTACGCTCAGTTTTAAAAGACTCTCTATGTTTTGAGTTATTACTCCAACTTTGGCATCAAGGAGTAGCTATAGCTGGAGCTGGAGCTGGAGCTATGGTTCTGGTGGACCCTATGGTAGATCCCCGAGGAGGAGCTTTTACTGTGGGTTTGGGTATGGTTGAACAACTTGGTCTAATACCTAATTTTGAAGAGTGGTCCCAAGATAAAGTAAATAGGACCCTATCTTTGATGCCCCAAGGAATACCTCTTGTTGGTTTATCAAATCGTAGTGCTTTAATACGAAATTCCAATGGTATATGGCAAAGTGCAGGAGTGGGAAAAGTTCATTTCTATTTAAATAGGAATGAAGTGAGTCTCGAGGATCTTTCACTAGCTTAAAACTTTATTTAGACCATTCCATCTTATCCTTAGGATAATCCAGGATCATAGATGAAATGGTCTATCACTATTTCAATTAACTACCTAATCAGTCGTTTTCTTTGATTGTTACTGACTCTATAATAATATTTTCTTTTGGTTTCCCAGATGATGTTCCAACTCGATCAATTTCTGCTACTACATCTAGTCCCTTTATGACTTTCCCAAATAAGGAATATTGAGGAGGTAGTGATTGCCCACTAGGTCCACTTATTATGAAGAATTGGCTCCCATTGGTATCGGGTCCTGCATTAGCCATAGCAAGAGATCCCAGCTCATATTTTCCAGGTTTTGGTAATTCGTCTTCAAATCTATACCCAGGACCTCCACGTCCTGTTCCTTCTGGATCCCCTCCTTGAAGAACAAAGCCAGGAATAATTCTATGAAAACTTACTCCATCAAAGTAATGATATCTAGCTAGAAAAACAAAATTATTAACAGTTTTTGGTGCTAATTGAGGGTCTAGAAAAATTGTTAAAGATCCTTTATTAGTTACCATTTCTGCCGTATAGCTTTTATTAGGGTCTATACACATTGGAGGTGCTTGATCAAATTTTTGTCTTTTAGGGCTAGATCCGTCAACTGCTGGACATTCAATTGCCATGTTGTCTCCTATATTTTTTGTCGAACTTGTTAGTTTTAGCCAAATTATTACTTTACTAAAAATAATTATTATAAAAATAACCAATTTGACTAGCATAAGTCTTTTATTGCGATTAGCTTCAAAAATGTGACTCTGGTTATACAAAAGTTTGGTGGAACTTCTTTAAGTGATCCTAATAGGATAAAAGTAGTAGCTGATCATATAGTTAGAACTAAAAGAAGAGGAAATGATTTAATCGTCGTAGTAAGTGCCATGGGCCATACAACTGATGAATTACTATATCTTGCCAATGAGGTAAGTAAAGTAAAAGCTGGCCGGGAAATGGATATGCTTCTTAGTTCAGGAGAACGTATATCCATGGCCCTTTTAGCTATGGCTTTACAAGATCTGGGAGTAAAAGCTATTTCATTTACTGGTAGTCAGGCTGGAATCATAACTGATTCTATATATGGAAGAGCAAAGATTTTAGAAGTAAAAGGTGATCGGATTACCAAAGCTATTTCTGAGGGCTTTATTCCAATAATTGCTGGTTTTCAAGGTGTATCCTTAGAAGGAAATATAACAACTTTAGGTAGGGGTGGCACAGATACCACAGCTGTTGCTCTAGCGGCTGCTTTAGGTAGCAAGACTTGTGAAATTTATACAGATGTTTCAGGGGTATTTACTGCTGATCCTAGACTAGTTCCAACTGCTAGAAGAATTCCCCAGCTATCTTTCGAAGAAATGTTAGAAATGGCTGCAACCGGTGGAAGAGTATTAGTACATCGTTCTGTCGAGTTTGCCCGAAACTATGGGATAGTTTTACATGTACGTTCCAGTTTTACTTGGGAACCGGGAACTTTAGTAGGGGGAGAAATTGCTCAAGGCCCACTTTTGATAGCTGGAGTTACCCATGATGACTCCGAAGCAAAAGTTACAGTCAAATCTCTTCCGGACCAGCCAGGAATAGCTTCGGTTTTGTTTAGGAGCTTGGCTGATAATGGGGTAAATGTCGATATGGTAGTTCAAAACGCATCAATTGAAGGAAAGACTGATATTTCTTTTCTTGTGCCAAAAGATGACATTCAAACCGCATTAAAGGTAGTTGAAGAATTACCCCAAGATATGCGCACAGAGGTTTTGCTTGATGATCACATAGCAAGAGTTTCTTTAGTAGGTGCTGGAATGAAGGCTAATCCTGGAGTTGCAGCAAAGATGTTTGAAATTTTAGCTAAAGAAAATATCAACATAGAGATGATTTCAACTTCTTCTATACGAACTTCTTGTGTTGTCAGAGACCAAGATATTGAAAAAGCAGTATCTGCTTTACATAGAGATTTTTCCTTATCTAATGAGACAACATCTTCAACTTCTGATTCCGTTGCTGCCTTTATTGAAAAAGATGAAATTCCAAATAAGCCGACTTTAGGAAACAAGGCTGAAGAACCAGGTACTTGGGTAAGCGACGAGACTGGCTCTATGGAAAGAGCAATAATTTCAGAATTGAGTTATGACACTTCTGAAGCAGAAGTAGTCGTAACAGCAGTACCAGACCAACCTGGAGTTGCGGCAGTGTTATTTAGAGCTTTGGCAAATAAGGGATTGAACATAGATATGATTGTTCAAAATACTTCAACTCAAGGTACTACCGATATTTCTTTTACCCTTCCAAAGCAGTTTGTTCAAGATGCAATTGATGTGGTTGAACAACTATTGCCTCAGATAGGAGGTAGAGGAGTTTTCTATGATTCTGAAATAATGAGAATCTCTCTTGCAGGAGCAGGAATCAAAACTCACCCTGGAGTAACGGCAACTTTATTTGCTGCTTTGGCTGAAGAAGAGATTAATATTTCTATGATTTCAACTTCTTCTATTCGTATTTCTTGCGTAGTTAGATCTTTTTCGGCTAATAATGCTTTAATTTCTCTAGAAAGAGCCTTTGGTATAAAGCCTTTTAAAAAATAAGCAAAGTATTGATCTAGAGTAGATATATGAATGTAGGAATTTTTGGAGCCTCAGGCCAAGTTGGTGGAGTAATGCTTTCTTTATTGGCCGAAAGAAATTTTCCCGCCACCCAAGTTCGTCTTTTCGCCTCATCTAAGTCAGCAGGAAAAAAACTTGAGTGTTTGGGAGAACAAATAACAATAGAAGATGTAGATGGGGCTGATTTTACTGGCATAGATATTGCTCTTTTTTCCATGGGAGCATCTGCTTCATTATTATGGGCTCCTAAGGTAGCTGCTAGTGGCGCAATAGTTATAGATAATTCTTCAGCTTGGAGGATGGATCCTGAAGTTCCTTTAGTTGTTGCAGAGGTAAACCCTTATGAACTATTTACTATCCCTAAGGGCATCATAGCTAACCCAAATTGTACAACAATGATAGCAATGCCTGTTATAAAACCCCTTCATGAAAGAGCAGGTTTAAAAAGAGTAACTGCTTCTACTTATCAAGCTGTATCTGGAGCTGGGATAAAAGGAGTAGCTGAACTTAGTGGACAGATGCAGCTCTTAGGGGATCCATCTCGTTTAACAATGAGTGGAGATGTCGTTGAGTTTAAAAATATAGAAGTTTTTCCTAAGCCTATTGTGGCCAATGTCATACCTTTGGCAGGAGAACTTATAGATGATGAGACAGTTGAAGAACATAAATTTAGGGACGAAAGTAGAAAAATATTAGGTTTATTAGATCTAAGTGTTTCTTGTACTTGTGTAAGAGTGCCTGTCTTTACAGGTCATTCTATTTCTTTGAATCTCGAATTTTTACATCCCATAGAAGTTGAAGAAGTTAGTTCTATTTTGAAACAAGCACCAGGAGTTGAATTAAGTGATATACCTACTCCTTTGTCTTGTACTGGCAAAGACCCCTGCTTTGTTGGTCGTATACGAAAAGATCATGGAGTTGCAAATGGCATAGCTCTTTTTGTTTCGGGTGATAATTTACGAAAGGGTGCAGCGTTAAATGCTTTACAAATAGCAGAAATATTATTAAAAGAAGAATTAAACCGTAATTAGAGGAATTGCCATGAAGGATGACCCTTGGATTATAAAAGAAGTCTTGCCTCTTGATACAAGATTAGTTTTTGATGCTATGTCACAGCTGAGAACTGATTTTGATTCTGTTGAAGATTTTGTACAACAAGTTGATGAAGTCCAACGACCAAATGGTTATAGACTTGTTGCGGTTTTGCCCACTAATGGAGACCCAGCTTTTGCTGTAGCGGGTTTTAGACTAGGCACTAGTCTAAGTTGGGGAAAATATTTATATATAGAAGACTTATCCACTGCTTTAGCATTTCGCAACAATGGTTTTGCTAGTCGACTTTTAGAATGGATCTATGACGAAGCTAAGCGATTGAATTGTAAACAAATTCATCTTGACTCTGGTGTTGGTCCAAGCCGCAGTACTGCTCATCGTCTGTATCTAAATTCTAGATACCTAATAAATGCATTTCATTTTGTAAGAGATGTCTTATAATCAACAAAAAGATTAGTTTTAGCTAGTGGGAAGATGAATCTAGACTTTTGTTACCAAAATAAGATCGGGGTGAAAAGCCCATGATTTTAGTTCTGCATTAGAACGCCGCTCGGGTCTATGGCCTGAGAAATGATGCTCCTATGTTTCAAGCCGCCCCTTTTGGAAATTGTTCGCTGCCTTATGCGTTTCCTAAATATGAGGCATCTCCCAAGCTAAAAGATGCCTCATATCTGAAACCACTAACCAATAACTTTGTTTATTTAGAATAGAAGTTTCCCTCTCTTGGTTATTTCAAACTTTATATTTAGGGTTGAGAATAAAAGTAATACCTACTTTTATTCATGTAAACTTTTATTTTTATTCATGCAAAGATTCGATATAAGAATGATCCCTAAGAGGAAGTTGCTTTATAAAAAAAGTAACAACAAAAGCTAGTAACGCAACTGGAACTCCTACCAAAAAAACAATGTCCAAAGAGTGAGCAAACGCCTGGGTGAAGCCATTATGGATAGGAGCTGGAAGACGGTCTAATTGGGCTGGGTTGAGAGCAACGCTGCCTTTATGTATATGACTCAGTACTGTAGGAGGCAAATATTTAGGCAAATTATGAATTAACCTGTTATTAAATATTGCTCCAAAAACCGATACCCCAAAAGCCCCTCCAATTGAACGGAAAAAGCTAGCTGAAGAGGTAGCTGTTCCTAGCTGGCTATGAGGGACCGCATTTTGAACAATAAGTACAAGAACTTGTATTACAAGACCTAGACCAAGACCAAGTATAAACATATATTCCATGGTGGTTGCCAAAGATGTAGTGGCTTTCATTAAAGATAATAAGTAAAGGCCTCCAGTCATCAAAGCAGTTCCAATTATTGGAAAAATTTTATAATGACCATGTTTGGTAATCAATATTCCAGAAATGATAGAAGTTAAAATAAGTCCTCCCATAAGGGGAAGAAGTTCTAATCCTGAATTTGTTGGAGTGGCTCCAAAGACAATTTGTAAGAATGTAGGCAAGTATATAATTGCTCCAAACATTACAAACCCGATCATAAATCCAACAATGCTAGTCAGGCTAAAGGAGCTATTGGAAAAAAGGCTTAAAGGTAATAGAGGTTCTTTTGCTTTCTTTTCTATTCCTATAAAACCAATAATGCAGACTAAGCTCAAAGCTCCTAATCCTAAAATGGTAGAAGAGGTCCATGAATAAGTAGTGCCGCCCCAAGTTGTGATCAAGATCATTGAAGCTATGCCAAGGCCTAAGACGATTGTTCCTAAATAATCGATAGAATGTTTTTTAGATGACCGTGGTAGGTGAAGTGTTGCTGCTATTACAAACAAAGCAATGATTCCAATGGGCAGATTGATATAAAAAACCCATCTCCAAGAAGCGTTTTGAGTTAAAAACCCACCTAAAAGAGGTCCTGCTACACTAGCTAAACCAAAAACTCCCCCAAAGATGCCTTGATATTTACCTCTTTCTCTAGGGCTAACTACGTCTCCAATTATTGCTTGAGCTCCTACGATTAGACCTCCTCCACCTATTCCTTGGATTGCTCTAAAGCCTATTAATTCAGCCATAGAACTAGAAAGTCCAGATAATGCTGATCCGATTAAAAATATGATGATAGCGCCTTGAAAGAGTTTTTTTCTACCATAAAGATCACCCAAATTTCCCCATAGAGGTGTAGATATGGTGGCGGTAAGTAAATAAGCAGTTACTACCCAAGCTAAATGATTTAGCCCTCCTAGATCTGCAGAAATGGTAGGAAGGGCGGTTGCAACTATTGTCTGATCTAAAGCAGCCAGTAGCATCCCAAGCATCAGAGCGATAATGACTGGTAAAACCTTAGGTGCAGGGCTATTTTGTGCACCTTGTATAGGTATGGCTTGATCCTCTTTGATACTCATAGTAACCAGAATCCTTTCTCTTATAAGACATTGCTATCTCATTATAGAATAGTTTTTTCTTAGAAAGAAAAAAAATGTATTAAAATAATAAAAATTAGTACTAAAAAAAAATTTGCTCTTATAATATAGGTATGGGTAAGAACTCTAATCTCCGTGATAGGACGGCTTGTGTAATTTTAGATGCTGCTGGAGAGGTGCTATCTGAATTTGGCAATGAGGCAAATATGAACCAAGTTGCAGATACAGCAGGGGTGGGAAGGGCAACTTTATATCGCTATTTTCCATCTCGGGAAGCATTACTAAAAGCGATGTCTCAAAGAGTAGTAGAAAATGTTGGTAAACGACTCGAAGAGGCAAACTTAGAAGAGGTGAGTTTTGAAGAAGCCATTCATAGAATCACAAGAGCTATTTTGGGACTTTCTTTTCCTTCTGGGGCACTAATAGAAGAAGGAATTGGATTTGAGCCAGTTGAAGCCAAACGTTTGATTATGGATCCCATTTGTAAAGTATTTGAAAAAGGGGCCGAACAAGGAGCAATTAGAAGTGAGTTTTCTCTAGAGCTTCTTTCGCAACTTTTTATTAAATTCCTAAGAGGCGGCTCATTACTTGTATCAAAACGTATTTCCAATATGGAAGATACAGCTTTTGCAATTTCAAGTCTTTTTCTAGATGGGGTAAGAAATAAATAATTTAATTAATTTTTTAAATAGTTATGATTGAAAGTTAGTACTTTTTTAAAAATTATGGTTGTAGCATAATTTTTAAAAAGTACTAAATGGAGTTGGCAATTGAGTCCAATTCCCACTCAGGGTGGTCATTTTGAAGCCTTTCTAACCAATACTTGCTCTCAAAAAGAGCTAGTAAGGTGCCATCACTTCTAGCTAGAACCCTTATGGATCTCCAAGAACTAAGTTCCATAGCTGTTTTTTCATCTGTTCGACGAGCAAGTTGATAAGGCAAAGGAGTAAGTTCTACCTCTGCTCCAAATTCATTAGCTAGCCGATGGCTAAAAACCTCAAATTGCATTTGGCCTACAGCTGCAATTACGGGCAAAGGATAATCGCCCTTAGGATCTCTTAGTACTTGGACTGCCCCTTCTTGTTCTAGTTGAGTCAACCCTCGCTGGAATTGTTTGTAACGAGAGGTATCTAAAGCTCTTGCAGAGGCAAATAATTCGGGAGCAAAAGAAGGAATAGGGGGATACTTTACTGGTTCTTTAGAAAAAAGAGTATCGCCAATTCTAAGCTCACTTGCATTTATCAAACCTATTACGTCGCCAGGAAAGGCTTCATCAATAGTATCGCGTTCAGAACCAAATACAGAAGCTACGTATTTAGTATGAAAAGGTTTTTTCGTTGGCTCATGGACCACAGTCATTCCCCGTTGGAATTGTCCAGAACAAACTCTAACAAATGCAACACGATCTCTATGGGAAGGATCCATGTTGGCTTGAACTTTAAATACAAAACCAGAAAAATCTTTTTCTAAAGCTCGAGGTTCTCCTAATATGTTATTCCTAGGAATTGGAGCTGGAGCAAGTTCTATAATTGCATCAAGAAGATGTCTAACTCCAAAATTGGTTAGGGCAGAACCAACGAATAAAGGGCTAGATTCTCCTGCAAGAAATGTCTTTTGGTCATAATTAGAACCAACTTCTTCCAATAAAGAACATTCTTCAAGTGCTTGATCCCAATAAATACCTTCTTCATTAGCTGCTTGAGAGGGGTCAATTATTTGTTCAGGAGAAGTTGTAGCTCCTCTAACTGTACGACTATAGCGTATAAAATTTTTATTTCTACGATCAATAACTCCTCGAAAGTCCCCAGGTATTCCTACTGGCCATGTTATTGGAGTAGGGTGTAAATTGATCATTTGTTGAATTTCATCGATTAATTCCAAGGGATCTCTACCTGGACGGTCGTATTTATTCAAAAACGTTATAATAGGTAGCTGTCTAGCTCTACAAACTTCAAATAATTTGAGAGTCTGAGACTCAATACCTTTAGCAACATCTAAAACCATCACTACAGCATCTGCAGCTGCTAGAACTCTATAAGTATCTTCAGAAAAATCTCGGTGACCAGGAGTATCTAGTAAATTTATTATGTGGTTTTGATAAGAAAATTGCAAAACAGTAGAGGTAATAGAAATTCCTCTTTGTTGCTCTAAAGCCATCCAATCAGAAGTAGCTTTTCTGCGCCCGCTTCTGGCCTTTACAGCTCCTGCTTCCATAACAGCCCCCGCATAAAGAAGAAATTTTTCAGTGAGGGTGGTTTTGCCAGCATCTGGATGGCTAATAATGGCAAAAGTGCGCCTTTTGCTAGCTTGATCTCCAATATCGATACCGGTTGATAACGGAGTAAACATTTAAGGCAATTCCTTTTAATTGATCTTAAAATTAGGAGTAGTTTTGAATTTTTTATAAAAACTGTAATTAAACCTAATTATTTATTCGAAAAACTTGGATTTAATATAAATAATTAAAAAACCCTATGTAGTTATTTTAGCACCTATCCAACGACGTAATTATAATTCTTACCTAGCTACAACAAGTGTGCTCTAATATGAAATTTGGATATTTTTAGTTATAGTTAAAATAATTTAATCCTAAATAATTATTATTGATAATTATTTAGGATTAAAGTTCAATACCACTTGGGCTGGGAGGAACATCAACAGCGTATTGTTGAAGTATGGAAAGGGGTACGATTTCAAGTACTTGTTCATGTGTACAAGCAAGAACTACATGGGCTGCTGCTCCATCATAGTGAGCTTGTAGCCAATTTCTAGCTGTAACACACCAACGATCCCCAGGGACAAGACCAGGAAAATTATATTGAGGCATAGGAGTAATAAGATCATTGCCAATTTTTCTTTGGTGTTCGAGAAATTCAAAAGTAACAACAGCACAAATTGTATGGCTACCTCGGTCTTGAACCCCAGTATGGCAAAATCCATCTCGATAGAATCCAGTTAGAGGCTCAGTACTGCAAAGTTCTAGCTCTTTACCCAAAACATTTCGTTCAGCCATCTCAGTAGTATATATAATAGATTTATAAAGATCTTTGACTCTTGTGATAACTCTTGTTAATAACGTTTATATTTTATGGTTAAAGTAAGCTTACTTTTGAAATTCTCAATAAGAGTATTAAAAATATGAACTCAAAAAGTTAATTAGATTTTTGCCCTATTGCTTGAACTAAAGTATTCCAAGATAAAATAGCACATTTGATTCTAACTGGGAATTTAACTACCCCCTTGAGTGCTGCTAGCTCTCCTAGGTCTCGCTCACTATATTCGATAAGCTCAGTTTCTTGAGGATTTTCCGCTTGAGCGGTAGAAATGGTCATCATGGATTTGAACATTTTCAATAAATGATCCATTTCTAATAGGGTTTTTCCCTTGACAGCAACTGACATCAAAGAAGCTGAAGATTGAGATATCGAACATCCTTGTCCTGAAATTCTAATATCTTTTATTAGGTCATTTTCTAGCTCAACATATACAACTACTTCATCTCCGCATAAAGGGTTATGTCCTTGAGCCTTTAATGCAGGAGGAGATGGAAGTTCTCCTTGGTTTCTGGGGCGTTTATAATGTTCAAGAATTATTTCTTTATATAGGTCTTCAAGGCCTGACATTAGATCTCCTTATATTGCTAAGCAAAGAATTTATCTGCTTGTTCTAAAGCCTCTACTAAAGCATCGAT
>JAJYPT010000150.1 GCA_021795135.1 Actinomycetes bacterium | reverse complement strand
TTTAACTTATTGACATTAACTATTGTTATTTATCCCTTTATTTTAGCTATAAGTCCTTTTTCTTGGTATGTAGGAGAAGGAAGATATGTAACTTTTTTAGCTCCTTTTTTATCTCTTTTGATTGTAATTACTTTGGGGGTTTTTGGCCAATATATAGTAATTGGGCTTGGAACAGCTATTATAGGTATTTTGACGGGGGTAGGACTTCTTATGATGGATGCTCCTCAGCTTTCTCCAACAATAAACAATATTGCTGTTCCTGCTAGTTTTAAACCTTTAGAACATTTACTCATACAAAAGCATATTCACTATGTTTATGCTAACTATTGGATAGCTTATAGATTGACTTTTGAAACAGACCTAAAAGTTATAGCAGCCCCTACTGCTATTATAAGATATAAGCCTTACAATAAATTAGTTGCTAGTAGCTTTGATCCCGCTCACATCTTTTTAAAAGGATCTCCTAATGGAGTTTCATTTATTAACACTATGCATAAAACAGGAGAGACTGTTTTTACCTATTCAACTGGGAATTTTGTTATCTACAAGCCGGTAACTTCTTTGGGGACGAACAAAACATAAGACTTAATTCCTATATCGATAACCTTTTTAGGAACTAGTAGTTGGTTTATGTTCTTCCAAAGATAGACTCCTTTGTCAAAAGTTGGCTTTTTATTTAAAACCTTAGTAAATACACTAATGGATTCACTTTCTGCTTGTTTTTGCAATAAAGTAATTGTTCCAGAATAAAAAGGTCCTATTATGACAGTTTTTACCTTATCTTGTAGAAGCTGTTGTTTTATACCCAAAATATCTGCTTTAGATAAAGGTTCCATTTTAGCGCTTTGTTGTATGGAAAACATCTCATAGAATAAAGAAGTCACAGGAGGCATAGCTCTTACGCCATATTTTCTCAAGGTAGGAACTAAAACATCTCCTTGGGGCATTTTATATCTAAAGTGGGATTCAGCTTGCCACAACTCTGGCAAGAAGCTTAAAGGATAAGGAACAACCAGGGCAACACTGTTGGCTGGGATTTGTTTTACAGCATTTGTTGTAAAAAATTTAGGTGTTGAATTAGTTTGATATTGTACTTTTAAAATCGGAACTAAGGGATAAAAACAAAGCCCGACAATGAGGGCACCTCGAGTAACTCCTTTGGGATCGAATCTATTTACGAGATAGTCTAATGACATAGCCATCAATAAACCTATAGACAAAAAAGTTAGATTCATCATCCTAGAAGGAAGTATATTTTTGAGCAAAGGAAATTTTTGAATTTGATACCAAGGTAGGTATAAAGAGGTTATTTTTCCAGCTACATGCAGCTGAGGACCAAAAGAAAAAATAGTTATTATTAAGCTAAATACAGCAGCTATTTTGATAGGTGAGTTTTTCTTGATCAAAAAAGGAACTACTAAAACAAAAATCAATAAAGGTATTCCCAAATACCCATCCCATTCTCCATTGTTGCCACTAAAAGTTGAATAAATACTTCCAGCCCATGAGGGAGAAAAATTTAAAAATGGAGTAGGAATTACTAAATTTGCTAAATCTGTTACATATACATTGCTTGTCTGGAGAGGAACATGAATAGCTTGGGGTCCAAAGAACTGTATATAAAGAGGCAGTGCTGTCAATAACAAAGCCACAAGTAAACCAGCAGTTAAAGGGCCAATAGAATATAACAATCTATCTTTGATTTTGTTTGGATATCTCAATGCCAATAAAAACAGCAAAACTATAACCCCTATAGCTGTAGTGGCAACTATTTCTTCAGTCGTTAGTAGTTGAACAGCTGTTGCTATCCCTAATGCAATCCCAATATGCCAGCGACGTGATGATTTTTTAATAATCAAAGAATTTACTAAAATAAGTACTACTGGTGGATACCAAGCAAAGGTCAAATTAGGGTGGCCTGCATAAGATTGAGCGATCATATAGGGGCTGAATCCATAAAGAAGTCCTCCTATAAAAGCTGGCCATTTTCTCGTTGTGAAATGATTGAAAGCAACAAAAGATGTAAAAGCTGAAACAGACAAAGACAATGTGGAAAAAAGGTTGAAAGAAAATATAGGTCCTAGTCCCAAAGTAAAAGGAGTTAGTAATACCCCAGGTATTATTACAGAGGTATTCCACATTAGATTGACGCCTTGAGGAAACATTAAATAATTAGTAACTAATGGATTATTTAGTCGAACCATACTGTGGGCAACCCATGCTAAATACCACATAAAAGTATTTGCATCACCTTGAATTCCTACCCATCTAGAACTGGGGTTTGCCCAAATGACTGAAAAATAAGCTACAGAAAGTCCAACGTAGAGTAAAAAATATATTAGATAAGATTTAGTTTTATAATTTATCAATTACGCAGATTTTGTGAGTTGTGGTCTGGAATTATGGATAGCTTATTTATATCTGCCATGATAACTCTTTCATAGATATTTATGGATAGAAAAAATAATATTCATACTACCTATTCATTGATTGTGCTAATAAATTTTTTACATTTGACCATATATAAATTCCTCCCAAATAATGAGGTTTTTTGCCTAATATCACGGTGAAGAGTTCTATTGTCTGAGCTTGTTGAATGGACAATCTGGGACTAGGGGTATTGAGAATACTTGATGATATGTTTTTAGGTAGAGGTGATTCGGGAGATCCAAAGGGTCCCACTATTACTGTTTGGACTGAATCTTTTTGTAGTCTTTTTTGTATCCTAGAAATAGAACTAGGGCTCAATTTCATCAAGGGGTAGTTGGTCTGTATTTCTTCTAGTGCCGTATAAATTTGTTGAGGTTGTTGAGCTCCAGTAACTACTGTGCCAGATTTATTGGGAGCCAAAACGCCCCCTTCTGGCATTTTGAATCGGAAGTTAGCCTCTGCTTGCCATAAAGAAGGTAAATAGGAGGAACTATAAGGAGCTATAAGAGCAACACTTTTTTTAGGTATCATCTTTACTAAATTTGTTCTAAAAAAAACAGGAACAACACTAGGTTGATTTGGATAAGGATAAACAGGCAGTAATGGGATAAAACATATAATTAATACCCCAAAGGAAAAAGATATTTTTTTCCAGTTTTTACTTTTCAATACTTTATCTATAACAACTGCTATCAAAAATGCAAGAGATAGAAAGACAAAGTTCATAAGCCTATCGGGAAGAATATTATCTATTATTGGTAAATTTTTTACTAATTCCCATGGTAGATAAACAGAAGTAGCAAATCCTTCTATATGTAATTGTGGACCCATAGATAACAAACACATAATTAAAGCAAAAATTGCTGGAATTTTTATTTTTGGATCGCTCCATTGTCTAGATATAACAATTATTGCAACAAACAAAAGGGGAGCTCCTATATAACCAGTCCATTCAGATCCATTTCCACTAAAGTGAAAAGCTATATAATGAGCCCAGCTTGGAAATATAAATTGGAATTGGGTTGGCACGACAAGATTTAGTAAATCTGTTACATATAGAGCAGAGGCTTGTATTGGCCCTTTAATCCTTTGAGGGCCAAAGAATTGAAAATAAAGAAAGTATAAAGAAAGTATAAAGGCTATGACGGCACCGGCGAAGATAGCTATAAATATTTCTTGTAATCTCTCTTTATTGAAATAGTTAGACAGAAAAATCTTCAAGATAACTAGTAATACAATTGCAGAAATAGCCGTAGTGATCAGTATCTCTTCCGAGGTCAACAATTGAATCAAACTACCTACGCCTAGAGCTATTGAAAAAGTTTTCCTTTTGATCTTTTGCTTTAGAAATAAATCAGATATAAGTAAAACAAAAGGAGGATACCATACAAGAGTCAAATTAGGGTGTCCAAGAGATTGTGCAAGCATATAGGGACTAAACCCATATAAAAGAGCTCCTATAAATGCAGAAATTCGAGATTTGCAATACCTTCTTATGGCCAAGTAAGCCACTGAGGCAGAAATTGGCAATGCTAGGACTGTTAAAAAGTTAAATGAAAATATAGGTCCAAAAGCAAATGTTATAGGTGTCAAGATGATTGCAGGAAAAATTATAGAAGTATTCCATAATAAATTTATTCCCTTTGGATACATGAGGTAATTGGAAAAAAGAGGGTTATGACCATGAATCAAAGCATAAGGAATCCAGTAAAGATTCCACATAAAAGTGTTTGGATCTCCTATATCTCCTACCCAATTATTATAAGGAGAATGAATGGTATCCCAAAACAAAGCTATAGAGAGAATGAGATAAATACCAAATACCAAAATACCAACGGCAAGTTTATTTTTATTTAGAGCTATTAGATTAATAGGAGTATTCCAATATGTAGTAGATAAATTGTCTTAGTTGAATATGTAATAGATTTATAATTGATTCTGATATAACAAAAAGAAGTTAAAAGGTTTAAAACTTCTAGAGTAAGCTAGTCAGCTTTTGCAAACATAGTATTTTTTTGATTTGGTGAAGTAGTTACTGGAGGCCACTGAGAAGGGGTGCCTATTAGAGATTTTTCTTTTAGTTTCAAAATAGATTTTTGTACTGTCATTGCAATTCCAATCACAATGGTGATTTTAGCTCTTCTGTTCATTTTTTTCCTTTAGGGAGATTAAAAAATAATACTATCTTGACTTTTGTACCTCTTTTTTGCAAAGATAGCTATAAATGGAATTATACAAAGTTT
>JAJYPT010000149.1 GCA_021795135.1 Actinomycetes bacterium | reverse complement strand
TATTGTGTTGGGTCGTTTTGCCTATGATGGGTTGAAAAAATATATGAATTTTATTCCTGGGACAGGCTTTGGACACGGCAATGAGCAAAAGGTGGATTTTATGAATAGACAATTTTTAATTATTTGTTCATATCATCCAAGTCAACAAAATACTTTTACAAAAAAACTCACCAAAGATATGTTTCAAGCTCCTTTTGAAAGAGCCAAAGAAGCCATCAGCTAGCAAAATTTGCCAAAACAAGATTTATTTTATTTGTAAAATTGATGAATAATACCTCAAAGCAGTGCTGTGATTGTGGTTGAATTTATAAAATAATGAATAAAACAAGTTCTATTTTAGGGATCAATTCTTTTAGTCACGATACTTCTGCTTGTCTTTTGATAGATGGACAAGTAGTTGCTTATGTAGAACAAGAACGTTTTGATCGCTTAGTTCATACAAAAGCATTTCCAGACAACGCTATAGAATTTTGTCTAAAAACTGCTGGTCTTGATATAGGCCAAGTTGATTTAATTTGTTTTTCTCATGATCCTAAAATAGATTTTTTACGCGGATCTAAAGATGCCATACTAAGAGGGTCTCCAAAGAGGTTATTGGCCCAAAGTGTAATAGATTATAATTTGGCAGCAAAGGAAAAATCTTTTAGGTCTAGATGGAACTATAAGGGCAAGATCTTAAATGTAGGTCACCATGAAGCCCATGCGGCAAGTGCTTTTTTTGCTAGCAATTTTGAATCTGCAGCAGTTTTGACCCTTGATCGGGGAGGCGATTTCTTATCTAGTACCTTAGGAATGGGACAGGGCAATAGATTAAATATTTTCTCCCATGTAAAAAATCCCCATTCTCTTGGGGAGATATATTCAGCTATTACTTGGTTTTTAGGATTCCATCCCAATTCTGATGAGGGAAAGGTAATGGGTCTTTCTTCATATGGACATCGGAGTTCTAGCACAGATCTTTCTAGGTTAATTAAATTACTATCAGATGGCCTTTTTGAAGTTGATCTTTCTTGGTTTAGATATCAAAGACAAGGAAGGCGTCCGGTTTCGAATAAGTTTTTGAAAAAGTATGGACCTCCTCGTAAATCTAGTGATGATATAGCTATTTATCACCAAAATATGGCTTTTGCAGTCCAAGAGTTGACCGAAAGAGCAGGTATACATATAGCAAGATCCTTACAGCAAAAAACAGGTTCAAAGCGCCTTTGTCTTTCTGGTGGAGTTGCTTTGAACTCGGTTATGAATGCAAAGATACTCTCTGAGACTAAATTTGAAGAAATCTTTATTCAACCAGCTGCTTCTGATGCTGGAAATGCTTTAGGAGCAGCTTTGTGGGCTTGGCATGAGCATTTGGGAAATGAACGTAGCTGGAATATGCAACATGCTTTTTTTGGACCCCAATATGGAGAAAAAGAAGCAGCTAATGCTTTTTCTAAAAGTGGAATAAAATTTCAAAAACTAAATGATGCTCCTACTTGTGCAGCACAACTTCTTTCTGAGGGCAATGTTGTGGGATGGTTTAATGGCAGAGCCGAAATGGGTCCCCGTGCTTTGGGTAATAGGTCTATTCTAGCTGATCCTAGAAGAGCAGAAATGAAAGATATTGTCAACCAAAGGATCAAACACAGAGAAGGATTTAGACCTTTTGCACCTAGTGTTTTAGACGAAAAAGGACATCAGTATTTTGAGAACTATTCTACTAATCCTTTTATGTTATTAGTATTGCCAGTCTTAGAAGAAAAACGCTCTATCATCCCCGCTGTAACCCATGTTGATGGAACAGGACGCTTACAAAGTGTCACAAAGGATTTCAATTCTAACTTTTATCGCCTAATTCAACAATTTGAAGCAATAACAGGAGTTCCAGTGGTTCTCAATACTAGTTTTAATCTAGCTGGAGAACCAATGGTTAGCACTCCTGAACAAGCCATTGCTGATTTTCTAAAAAGTGAAATGGATGCTTTGTTTTTAGGAAATCTTTTAGCTACTAAAAAAGACTTATAGATTTTTTAGTAGCTTTATTGACTATAGCGGCTTAGGCATTCTTGGATTTCGACCCAAGCAGCTTCTTTGTTTTCGTATCCTTGAACATGGGAAATTTTTCCTGGTTCGAGGTCTTTATAGACTTTGAAAAAGTGTTCTACTTCTTCTAAAAAATGTTTTGGAAGATCATCAATATCTTGGATTTGGCTGCGCCTTATGTCGCTTTTTGCTACACATATAATTTTAGCGTCTGGTCCTTTTTCATCTGACATTTGAAATAGTCCAACTGGACGCACCTCAATCCAACAACCTGGAAAAGTTGGTTCGTCTAAGACAACCAAGACATCTAAAGGATCTCCATCTTGGGCTAAGGTATTGGGGATAAAACCATATTCAGCAGGATAAACATTTGTCGAAGACAGACGCCTATCAAGGCGAATAATGTGTTTTTCATGGTCGTATTCATATTTATTACGACTACCTGCTGGTATTTCTATAACTACATCTATGGATTCTTTATTCACTTTTTCATCACCTTAGTTACTTTATTATAAAAAAATATTTTTTCCCAATAAAGTAAGATTTAAGAATCAATTTAGAGTACCGATACAAAAATTAGATAAGAAATATAAAAAATATAAAGGCTAGGCTATCAAATAAAGAAAAATAAAAAGGAGTTATGTCGTAGCTAATAGCTACAATTGAGATAAGGTGGCAATCTTTTTCATGTAATATAAAAAAATTGCAAGATAAGCATGAAGAGTAACTAAATGTATCATAATAAAAGTGAAGGTTATAATAATTCTTTATTGAGTTGGTCTGAACAAGATCAAATCAAATTCGAAGCATGCAAAATAGGATGGGCTTATCTTGTTGATTCTTTTGTAGATGAAATAGCTAGACTAATACAAGACAATCCTACTTTATTACAAAATTTAGGCGGAACCCAGCGTCAAGAAAAATATCTTAAGTTATTAAAATCTCATTTTCAAAGATTTATTCAAGATCCTCGAAGTCCTGCTTCTCAAAAACGTAGTCATTCTTTTGGACACGCTTTAATTTATTATAAAGTTAGCCCTTCGTGGTATATATCTGTCTATAATCGTCTCTTTCCTATAGCCCATACAATTTTACATGACTATCCAGATGTTGCTCCTCCAATAGAGATAATAAGGAAAAGATGGCTTTGGGATATTGGACTTACTTTAGATGTTTACCATGAAGAAATAGCCAAAGCTTGGTCTAGGGAACGCGGACAGCTTCAAAGGACAGTTTCTAATTTGCAAACAGAAGCCCAAACTGATTTTCTAACCTCGCTTTTAAATAGGAGGGGAATCCAAGAAGTAATTGCTAGTTTTGTTGGCAAAGACAATACCAATAGCATGTTTGTCTTGTTGGATTTGGATGGATTTAAAGCTATCAATGATCAAAAAGGACACATGGTGGGAGATTATGTCCTAAAAGTTATAGGCGAAACTTTGTCTTCATCTATTAGACGCTCAGATTATGCAGGCAGAATTGGGGGAGACGAATTTTGTCTATGGCTTCCACAATTGCAAAGATTAGAAGAAGCTAGCGATCGCTTACGTAGTATTATAAGACAACTCCCTTTAAAAGAATGGGATTTGAGTATCTCTGCTGGAATTGCTTTTTACCCCATCCATGGTAAAAACTTTTCAGACATTTACAAAAGAGCTGATGAAGTTTTATATGTAGCTAAAAGAAACGGGAAAAACTGTTTTGTATTTGCTGGAGATGATCAAATAAGATGTCATTCTTATGAATAATAGGAGCACAAAAGTAATAATTAATGCAAGGATGTAGTGTGACTTTTTCCAATATTTGTGGTTTCCCAAGAATTGGGCCTCAACGTGAGTTGAAGTTTGCCCTAGAGAAGTACTGGAAGGGCAATCTTTCTAGACAACAACTCGAAGAAGTTGGCGCTCAATTACGCCAAAGCAACTGGCGTTTTATGCAACAACAAGGAATAGGCCTCATTCCTTCTAATGATTTTTCCTACTATGACCATGTCTTAGACATGGCTGTATTAGTGGGAGCTATACCTGATCGCTTTCGTTTCAACAAAGGCCAAGTAGATTTAGATACTTATTTTGCCATGGCAAGAGGTCGCCAGGGCGCAGGTGTTGATGTTGAGGCAATGGAAATGACCAAATGGTTTGATACCAACTACCACAACATTGTTCCCGAACTTGGTCCTGATACTAAGTTCAAATTATCTTCTGATAAGCCTTTTAGAGAATACCAAGAGGCATTATCAATTGGGATTAACAGCGTTCCAGTTTTGTTGGGACCTATTTCTTTTCTTCTTTTGTCAAAACCCGCCCAAGGTGTAGCACAAGATTTCAATCCTTTGGTTTTACTAGATAGCCTCTTGGGTGTATATGAAGAAATTATCTCTAAGCTAAAAGCCCAAGGTGCTGAATGGGTTCAATTAGATGAGCCTGTTTTTGTTCAAGATCGTAGCTCTGTTGAACTAGAAGCACTTCGTAGCGCTTATGAAAGACTAGCCAATTTAGCCAATCGTCCCAAAATTGTTATAAGAACTTACTTTGGAGATGTTGGAGATGCTTATGATACTTTGGTAAGCCTTCCAGTTGAAGGACTTGGTCTAGATTTATCTGAAGAATTTGGCTCTGGTAATTGGGACCTTATTGAACAAAAAAATGGCTTAGAAGAAAAAATATTAT
>JAJYPT010000148.1 GCA_021795135.1 Actinomycetes bacterium | reverse complement strand
AATTTTTAAAAATCTCTTGCTTAATTTGAGAACTAAGAGTTGAATAGTTCTTAGAACGGCTAGAGATCAATGAGAAAGTCCGTGCTTTTATTAGCGCGGGCTTTTTTTATTGCAGATGCAGGGGGGCAGTTTATGAGTGGAAAAACCGGCTGGAGAGCAACCACGTGGGGGGAATTGCTCGCTGAGTATTTGGGGACTTTAGTCTTGGTTGCTTTTGGAGCTGGAAGTGTGGCAGTTGCAGTAGTTGGTCTAACCATGTCAGGTAGAACCGTAGTGGTATTTCAAGGTGCAGGTGGCTGGTTGCTAATTACTTGGGGATGGGCAATGGCTGTGGTCATGGCTGTATATGTAGCCGGTGGAGTAACAGGTGCTCATATAAACCCAGCTGTAACTTTTGCAATGGCATTGCGAGGGGCAATCCCATGGAAAAAAGTTATTCCTTATTGGATAGCCCAAATACTTGGCGGTTTTAGTGGAGCTGCTATTGTTTATTTCGATTATTACAAAGCTATAAATGCTTGGAATTTAGCTCATCATGTAACTTCAAGAGCATCAAGTGGGGGACTTACTACTTTTAGTATCTTTGCCACTTTTCCAGCTTCTTATTTCCATGGTGGTTCTTTTGGTCCCCTCTTAGATCAAATTATTGCCACCTTTTTCCTAATACTGTTTGTATTAGCTATAACAGATGGTAAAAACCTTGGGGTTCAAGGCAATATGGGTCCTTTTATTGTAGGTATGGCAGTAGCTGCAATTGGCATGTCTTTTGGAGTGGGAACAGGATATGCAATAAATCCCGCTCGTGATCTTGGTCCAAGACTTTTTACCTGGCTAGCAGGTTGGGGGGCTAATGCTTTTCCTGGACCCTTTGACTATTGGTGGATCCCAATTGTTGGACCATTGGTTGGTTCTGTAATTGCTGTAGTTGTTTACAAATATGTTATTGAACTAACTATTGAAAAAAGAAAAGCCTCTTTAGAAGTTGGAATGGTCAACCCAGAAGGACTTCAAGATGAAGTTAGAACAACTGTTTCTAATTGATTCTTTCAACTTTAGTATTTTTTTACAAATCTCAATACAGAAAGGAAAGTTATGTCAGGCAATCTAGCAATTGCATATGTGGGTCCAGGTAAAGTGGAGGTTCAAGATATTGATTATCCTAAACTTGAACTTCAAGATGGACCAGGGGTCAATCCAGCAAATGTAGGACGTAAAGTACCCCATGGAGTAATTTTAAAAGTAGTTTCAACAAATATTTGTGGCAGTGATCAACATATGGTCAGGGGACGTACAACTGCTCCTACAGGTCTTATTTTAGGTCATGAAATTACTGGTGAGGTAGTAGAGGCTGGGCCAGGAGTTGAATTTATAAAAGTTGGAGATATTTGTTCTGTTCCTTTCAACATTGCTTGTGGAAGATGTCGTAACTGCAAAGAGGGAAAAACTGGTATCTGTCTAAATGTCAATCCAGATAGACCAGGATCTGCATATGGATATGTAGATATGGGTGGATGGGTTGGTGGACAAGCCCAATACGTAATGGTTCCTTATGCAGATTTCAATCTTTTGAAGTTTCCTGATCGCGATCAAGCACTTGAAAAAATACGAGATTTGACTATGTTGTCTGATATTTTTCCAACTGGATATCATGGGGCTTATACTGCTGGGGTTACAACTGGTTCTACTGTCTATATTGCAGGGGCTGGTCCAGTTGGTTTGGCAGCTGCTTATGCTAGTCAAATTTTAGGTGCTGCTGTTGTAATTGTTGGAGACCTCAATCCTGATCGTTTGGCTCAAGCAAGAAGCTTTGGATGTGAAACTATAGATTTATCCAAGGGTGATTCTATTCCAGATATGGTTGCTGAAATATTGGGAGAACCAGAAGTAGATGCAGCAGTTGATTGTGTTGGTTTTGAAGCCCGAGGACATGGTCAAGGTGCTGGAGAAGCCCCTGCAACTGTACTAAATGACATTATGACAGTAGCTAGAGCTGGAGCATCTCTTGGTATTCCAGGTCTTTATGTAACAGGAGATCCAGCTGGGGTAGATGAAAATGCAAAAGTTGGATCTTTGAGCATTAGATTGGGACTTGGTTGGGCAAAATCTCATTCTTTTACTACAGGCCAATGTCCAGTTATGAGATACAACCGACAGTTGATGATGTCTATTTTGTGGAATAAAGCTGGTATAGCAAAAGCAGTCAATGCAACAGTAATTCCACTACAAGATGGACCAAAAGGATACGAAGACTTTGATAAAGGTGCAGCTAAAAAATTCGTCCTTGATCCAAATGGAATGATTCCTGCTGCTTAGTTGTAAAAATTGACTCGATAACTTTGTTGTTGGACTAATAATCCAACAACAAAGTTATTCTAATGTAGGTGGTTTCCAAGGGGGAAACGCAATGGGAAAACAGTCTTATGTTTTAGCTTTAGACCAAGGCACAACTAGCAGTAGGAGTATTCTTTTCAACGATCAAGGAATACCTGTATCTATTGGTCAAAAAGAATTCCGTCAAATTTATCCAAAACCTGGATGGGTAGAACATGACCCAGAAGATATTTGGCAGTCTCAGTGGCAATCTATACAACAATGTTTATCCCAAGTAGATATTGAGATCAAAGATATAAAAGCTATAGGTATAACTAATCAAAGAGAAACTACAGTAGTTTGGGACAAACGCAGTGGAAATTCTATCTACAATGCCATTGTTTGGCAATGTAGAAGAACAGCTGAGGTGTGTGACCAGTTGCGCGAGCAAGGATATGTTGACTTGTTCCAAGAAAAAACTGGATTAGTAATTGATGCTTATTTCTCTGGAACCAAAGTTAGCTGGATCTTAGATAATGTAGATGGAGCTCGTCAACTAGCCCAAGATGGATATTTAGCTTTTGGAACTATAGACAGTTGGCTTATCTATAAACTAAGCGGAGGAAAATCTCACCTTACAGACTACTCTAATGCCTCTAGAACTTTGTTGTATAATATTCATTCTCTAAAATGGGATGATGAACTTTTAGATCTGTTGAGAGTTCCCATATCTATGTGTCCCCAAGTTGTAGATTCTTCAGGAATAGCAACATATTGCGACCCAAGCTGGCTAGGAGAGCCAATCCCAATTGCTGGGATTGCAGGAGATCAACAAGCTGCTTTGTTTGGTCAAGGGTGCTGGGAGCCTGGTATGGCTAAAAATACCTATGGAACAGGTTCTTTTTTGTTAGTAAATACCGGTTCTGAAGTCATCTCATCTAAGAATGGATTGGTAACTACAATTGCTTGGGCCATAGATGGCAAAGTCAGCTATGCATTAGAAGGATCTATTTTTGTAACTGGGGCCGTAGTGCAATGGCTACGAGATGAATTACAATTGATCCAAAATGCCGAACAAACCCAAGAAATTGCACAATCAGTACCAGACAATGGGGGAGTTTATATAGTCCCTGCTTTTGTTGGTCTTGGGGCTCCTTATTGGGACAGCTATGCCAGAGGAACAATAGTAGGTCTAACTAGAGGATCCAACAGAGCCCATATTGTAAGAGCAGCTCTTGAATCTATTGCCTATCAATCTCGAGATGTTGTAAAGGCAATGAAAAAAGACTACAAGGGAGAAATAGTAGATATCTTACGAGTAGATGGAGGTGCTATTTCTAATAGTTTTGTTGCCCAGTTCCAAGCAGACTTATTAGGCTGTGTGGTAGAAAGACCCCAAGTTACAGAAACTACAGCCATGGGAGCTGCCTTTTTAGCAGGACTTGCCACAGGAGTATGGGATGGTTTTGAACCTTTGGCAAAAGCTTGGAAAAGAGATGCTTTATTTTATCCCTCCATGGATGAACAAAATCGACAACTTCTCTACCAAGGTTGGAAAAAAGCAGTACAACGAAGCAAAGATTGGATTGAACATTCCTAACTGGAGCATTGAATAAAGAATAAGGGGTATTAGAGTTGAAAAAAGTATTGAATAGAGCCCAAGATTTACTTGATGAAGCTCTAGAAGGTTTTGTCCTATCTTTCCCACAGTATTTGACCCAAATTCCAAATACCCATGTTCTTAGTCGCAAACAAGCTAAAAAACAAGGAAGGGTTGGCATAGTATCAGGTGGAGGGTCTGGTCATGAACCTGCTCATGGGGGATATGTTGGTTATGGGATGTTGGATGCGGCAATAGCAGGAGAAATTTTTACTTCTCCAACTCCTGATCAAATATTAGAAGGAATCAAAGCTGCTGATCGAGGAGCTGGAGTTTTGTTGGTGGTAAAAAACTATACCGGCGACATAATGAATTTTGAAATTGCCCAAGAATTAGCCCAAGATGAAGATATCCAAACCTCTACTGTGGTGGTAAATGATGATGTGGCAGTCCAAGATTCCTCATTTACCACAGGAAGAAGGGGAATTGCTGGCACGGTATTTGTTCATAAAATAGTTGGAGCTTTAGCAGAACAAGGCGTAAGCTTAGACCAAATTACAAAAACTGCCAATGAGACTATTTCTAATCTGGCTTCTATGGGATTTGCTTTGGCTCCATGTACTGTTCCCCAAGCAGGAAGTCCCACTTTTACTTTAGAAGATGATGAAATGGAAATGGGAATAGGTATTCATGGAGAACCAGGAATTGAGCGTCATAAAATTTTATCTGCTCACGACATTGCTCAAGTATTGTTAGAGAAAATATCAACTGACTTAGAACTCAAAGATGGACAAA
>JAJYPT010000147.1 GCA_021795135.1 Actinomycetes bacterium | reverse complement strand
GTCGTAGGAGCTGTAGTTGTAGGAGCTGTAGTTGTAGGAGCTGTAGTTGTAGGAGCTGTAGTTGTAGGAGCTGTAGTTGTAGGAGCTGTAGTTGTAGGAGCTGTAGTTGTAGGAGCTGTAGTTGTAGGAGCCATGGTGGTTACTGTCCCAATCGTGTTCAAAGATGGGCTAGTCGCCTTAAATGAGCTGGCAGGAGTAGCACTTACTATAGTCAAGATTGTCAACAAAACAACCAGAGTCCCCAAAAGAGTCCCCCGTATGCAACTGGTCGAATCATCGGTAGGTATGATAATGCGTCGTATCCACATTATCAAGAACCCATCAAACTAGACGTGTCGTAGCGAGTTATCCATATGAGTAATAAGCAACCGTAAAAGAAACACATGAGTAAATAAAGGAGTTATAAATCTTAGTATCGTATCAGAAAATCTAAGATTTATAAACGTCACCCTTCTTTTGGATAACATGGTATTTGATCGAATAAAAATGCGTTACATCTGCACCAGCAGGCTTTGAACAGGCTTGGCCCCTCGATCAATCATGAAAACTAGATAGCTTAATAGGATTATCAAGACCTACAAATCTATAGGAACGTTTAGGCACAAACTCTACAAATTGGCGTTGTCGTTTTGAGCAACTACTTTAATTTAAAAGACAGACGAACTAAACGGTTTAGGTACAATCTTGGCAGTTCAAGCTAAATATCGTATACGATTTTAGTTGTTGAGATAGTCAATGAACTTTTTGATCTTTCTTGGAGCGGACGACGGGATTCGAACCCGCGACCCTCACCTTGGCAAGGTGATGCTCTACCAGCTGAGCCACGTCCGCAGTAAGTCTATAAGAACCTAAGCTAGCAGATCAAAGAAGTCTTTGAATAAATTATTAGCTTCTATCTTGGGCTAAATTTAATAGTTCTTGGGTAGCTTGTGCTAAATAACTATTAAATTCCTCCATATGCTCAACTGCTTCAAAGTCTGCGATTATACCTAAATGGATAAAATCTCTATATTTAAAACTAGTTATATTCAAAGCACATCCATCAGTAATGGGTCCAAAAGGGTATATGGATTCCACACGATTGCCAGCAAAATAAAGATTTTGCGAAGATCCTGGAACATGAGAAATAATCAAATTGAAAAAAGTAGGCAATAATTTTGACTTACTCAACTTAGTCGTCATTTGTAAAATTTTATTTACAACTACAGAACCAGTAAAAGCTGTTATTTGATTTACTGCCTCAAATCCAGGTAAGCGTCCTCGATATTTTTCTTTCTTAGTAAATTCCCTAATACAATTTATCCTCTCGATTGGATCAGATATATCGGTTCTAAGAGGTACAAACATCACCGATAAATGATTACCTAGACTAGGTGAGCCCATATCCCTAAAAGAAATGGGAACCAAAGCGACCAAAGTAGTTGATAGCGGTTCTTGAATTAGTTCAAAGTACCTTATTAAAGCCCCAGAACAAATTCCTAGAATTATATCATTTACTGTTGCATCTAAATGTCTTGCTAACTGTTTCAAATCTTTCAAAACTAGTTTGGATGTAGCAATTTTGCGCTTCGAGGTAATAGGGACATTGAGCGAGGTCCTACAAGTTTGAAAAAGCCTAGGATATTTTTCTAATTGAGAAGTGTTTTTGAACTTCATAGCGATAGCAATATTCAAAAAATGACGAGTAGCTCCTAACCAAGTTGGAAAATTGTCATTTGTTGGCTTTAATTCATTCAATACAAGATCTAAACGAGAAGGAACTTGTTCTTTAGAAGCTACATCTTGATCTATCATTTTGTCTTCATCCAAAAACCCACTGCTAGAAGTATCTAATAACTTCATAGCTAACTCAGATGCAGAAACTCCATCAGTTGCAGCATGATGAAGTTTTATAGATATTGCAACTCTGTTTCCTTTTAGGGTTTCAATAAAATACATTTCCCACAAAGGATGTCGCCTATCTAGGGGTTTAGCCATAACTTCAGCAACTACATCCCACAATTGAGACTCTTCAATTGGTCTAGGAACTGAAATCTTACGCAGGTGATAATCGATATCGAAATTTGTATCTTGAATCCAAAATGGAAGACCTAATTGCAGTGGAACTTCTAGTAGTTTTCTCCCAAGAGGAGCTAATATCCCAATACGTTGCAAAAGAATTTGTTTAACATCTTCAAAGAACTGATCAGGATTTTTAGAATTTAGCTCAACAATAAATACAGCTCCTAAATGCAAAGGGTTAGTAGGAGTTTCTCTATATAAAAAACTAGCGTCAAGGCTAGATAAGCGTTCCATATATCTTCTTATTTGTAATTATTACTTTCCACTGTGACCAAACCTACCAGAACCACGAGTTGATTCTGACAAAGATTTAACTTGTATAAATTCAACCTGTTCGACCGCTTGTACTACTAATTGAGCAATACGATCTCCTCGTTCGATTTGATATGAATGTTCTAAATCGGTATTGGCTAAAATTATAATTAGTTCATCTCGATACCCCGAATCAATCAAACCAGGAGAATTTAGACAAGTAATTCCATGTTTTATAGCCAATCCACTTCTGGGGAGAATAAACCCTGCATAACCCAAAGGGATTTGTAAGGCTACCCCAGTTGGAACTAATCCTCTAGCTCCTGGTTCTAATAATAATGACTGTCTTGCATAAAGATCTAGTCCAGCATCTCCATCTTTTGCATAAGTTGGAATGGGCAATGATTGATCTAGCATCAATAACGGAATTTCTATCACTTATCGAACCTATCTTTAAAAATAGCCTCAAAACTTAAAAATGCAACGACAAAAAGACATAAGCTCAAAGTGTGCTCGTATGGATGGATTTAGAAATGACAGGCCTAGATGCCAATAAAGATGTAATTGTTGAAATAGCAACTTTGATTACAAATGACGAATTAGAAATAATCGCAGAAGGTCCTGATTTAGTCATACATACTGAAGATATTTATTTAAACCAAATGAATGATGTAGTAAAAAAAATGCATACTCAAAGCGGTCTTTTAGAAGCTATAAAATCCTCCCAGATTAGTCTTGAACAAGCAGGGCAACAAACTTTAGAGTTTTTAAAAGCTCACATTGAAAAACCCCACACCGTTCCTTTGTGTGGCAATTCTATTTCTACTGATCGAAAATTTTTATTATCCTATCTTCCAGAGGTAGAAGATTTCTTTCACTATCGTAATGTAGATGTATCAACCATTAAAGAACTTTGCAAAAGATGGTATCCGAAAGAATATGTTGAAATGGAATCTAAATCCACAAAACATCGTGCTTTAGATGATATTAAAGAAAGTATTGAAGAGCTCATACTTTATAGGAAAAATATTTTCAAACCAACAGATAACAAAAAACAATCTTAAGCTAGATATTGTTCTATTGGTCTGACTAAAGGAGTCTCATGCCTAAGAAGAAAACCTCTAGTGATATCCAAATAACACTCCTGACACGCAAAAGCTGATAGGGTTCCACAACTAAGCCAAAATTCAGCTGGAAGTTCACAGCAGTTAGAACACATTGGAGTCCATATATTGTTTTTGTCAGTCACAATCTTGATTCCTGTCTTTGTTTAAATAAAATTACAACCTTTTGTGTTCTTTACTAAAAAAAATCTATAGATAAAATCATTTATTTTTCTGTTGATCCTGGTAAATGTTTTATTTTTAAATGAAACAAATTTTGTGGAATTATTTTTATTAATATTGTTATAACTTGTTCTAATTTTGTTACCAAATGTTAACCTTTTATACCCTCAAGGTTAATATTTGTTTTCCCAAAGGTTATCCTAGAAGTCGCAAATAGTTAACACTAGGTGACTATTGTTATAGACATAAAGCGAAATCCAACGAGGAGTTAGCTATGGGCACGGGGCCCAAGGAGGCAATTATAATGGCAGCAGCTAGGCTCCCCAATAAAGGGAATCTACAACTCATAGATGAGCTGAATGAGGCTCCTTTGAGTCTTTTTCACTACAAAGCAGCAATTACAGCAGGTATGGGGTTTTTTACCGACTCTTATGACCTTTTTATAATTGGACCTGCTCTAGCACTTGCTAAAACTGAATTTCATGCAAGCGCTACTACTATTGGATTAGTTGGAAGTATTTCTTTGATAGCTGCTTTCTTGGGAGCTATTGTTTTTGGACGCTTAGCAGATGTTATTGGGCGTAAAAAAATATATGGTCTAGAAGCTGCAATTATGGCTGCGGGTGCTATAGCTAGTGCATTTTCCCCCAGTATTTATTGGCTAATTGTATTTCGCTTTATTCTTGGTTTTGGAATTGGTGGAGATTATCCAGTTAGTGCAGTTTTGATGAGTGAATACTCTAATCGTAAAAATCGAGGACGTCTTGTTGGTTTGGTCTTTTCAATGCAAGCACTTGGACTCGTAGTTGGTCCTATGGTAGCTGTTACTTTACTAGCTAGCGGAGTACCAGGATCTTTAGCTTGGAGACTAATGCTAGGTCTAGGCGCAATTCCAGCTGCAGCTGTAATTTACATGCGTCGTCATATGCCAGAATCTCCACGATTCCAAGCCAAAGTAAAAGGCGAAGCAGAACAAGCTTCTTTAGCTGTAAAAGCTTTTTCTGGAGGAGTTCTAAATTCAACCACCACAGCTAACAATTCCACAGATGCTCAATCTTCATACGATTCTCCAGTTAGTCAAAAATTGAGCTTATTTCAGTTTCTATCTAATCCTAA
>JAJYPT010000146.1 GCA_021795135.1 Actinomycetes bacterium | reverse complement strand
TAGCTTGACGTATGTAGAGCTGATTAAAAACAGGACCCATTGTGGGATTTTTAAAATTATAAGGAACATAAACAAATCCCCATTGTGGGATTGGATCAAAAACATAACCTTGAGATGAAAGGGTTGCTTTTTGAGTTATATCAGAACGTGGGATATAGCCAACATCTAAACCTCCAGAACGTAAAACATTAAATTCTGCAGATGAGGTTGTAAAAGGCTCTTCTATAAATTTAGAAAGAGTTGGTTTCGGACTACCTGAATAGTTTTTATTTGGAACAAAAGTTATCGGACCATTGCTAGAAAAACTTTGCAGTCTCCAAGGTCCATCTACAACTTGCCAAAGAGGATTAGTTGCATAAGTAGAAATATTTTTAGCTTGAGAGCGTAAGAAGCTATAAACAGCCTTTGCCCCAGCAACTGTCATAGCAGTATTACCTGGAGGAGAAGACAACGAAGTACGATCCCATGCAGCTGGTAAAGGAGTTATCTGACTTAGTTCGTTATAGGTAAACCATTTCGGAGAATAGGATTTTGTAAGATTGAAAACAATTGTGTTGGGTCCAGTTACTTTATAACTTGCCACATTGTCAGGAAATGCACCAGGAACATAAGCTGCCCAATTAGATTTTTCAGCCTTCATCATGTTCATCCAAAATTCAACGCTTTTAGCATCGACTGGATCTCCATTTGAAAACTTCCAACCTTTCATTGTAATAGTTACAGTTTTGTTGCCATTGGAAAAAACAGGCTTATTAGCAGTTGACAAAGATGTATTTAGAGTAGGTTGTACTCCTTTGCCGAAATAGTACAAAGGACGAAACATTAAATATTGAAATTCGTTGATATTTTGGACACTAAAATGAGCCAAAGACATAAAAGGAAAGATCCAATTGGGAGCCGCAGCTGGTAATTCTGCCCAAGTAGCAGTTCCACCTTTTACTTTAACTCCAGAATTAGATGCAGAAGAAGTAGCACTTCCACAAGCACTAAGCAATAAAGAACCTATAAGAGCCAAAGAGGCAAAACGCTTCTTTGGAATTTTAAAAGTTATCATAGACGTACTTCTTTCTAGTCGTAATCTAGAAAAGCAAATATATATATCACTCCATTGTAGATATTTTGAAGCTTTCTAGGATTAGTAAAATATACACCTTTGTTTTTGAAAAACTTAGCAATTTTTTAAAAACAAGATAAATTTTTAGAAAATTTATCTTGTTAAATACCTACTGAGAATACTTATTCCTATCTAAATTCACAAATTGATACAAGAATAAGTAAAAGTCATTTGCTTACTAGTTGTAAAAGTTTTAGCTTTTCTAGAAATAAACCTAGATAAAAATAACAACTATTTTCATCATCGATTGTCAATAACTAAAAATTTCATTATAAATAAAACTTGTTATGTAGCTTTTATATTTGCTTTTTCTTAATTCTACGATATTATAACTGAAATATCAGATTTTAGATTTTAGTTATAATATTACTAGGAGCAAATATGGAGCCAATTACTCCAATCGCCATATCTGAAGAAAGCTATGAAAGAATTCGAAATGCTATTTTTGAAGGCGTTTTCAAACCTGGACAACGCTTAGATGTAGGAAGAATTGCTAAAGAATTTGGAATTAGTAAACAACCCGTAAAAGATGCAATAAATCGCTTAGAACTTGAAGGTCTTGTTACAATAAAGCCTCGAAGTGGATCATTTGTAAGATCTATAAATAAAAAAGATATTCATAATATCTTACAAGTACGACTAATGATAGAAACCTTTGCTGTAGCCAATATAGAAAAAGACAAACTTAAAACCACTCTTCCTGCAATGGCAGATTGTATAGCCAATATGGAAGAGATTTTAAAAAATAGCCCTTTTGAATTTTTGAAATATAACGAATGCGACATTGCTTTTCATGAACAAATTGTTTCTCTTGCCAACAATCCTGAACTCATTCGTTCCTATCGCCTACTACATAGCCATTATCTAACAGCTTGGGGATATTATTCCAAGGCCTATTCTCGAGCAATAGTTGCCGATAAAGAACATGGTGACATCTTCAATTCTTTGGTTGAACGAGATTTTCAAACAGCTCAAGCTATTGTGCAAAGTCACATCCAAACAGCCGAAGCAGGACTAGAAAACCTTTGGAACGAAACCAAACTTGACTAAAAATTCTAATAGTTAAAAGTTATTAGTCAAAATCTAAGGCTCCAATAAAACATTCAAAATAAGCAAAACCATCTTGGGGGGAAGATGCAAACAAATCAACTAAATAGCTTAATGGACAAGCTAGACCAAAATTCTACCAATAGTTTTTATTGGTCTTTGACTATTTTAGCCACACTTGGGGGATTTTTATTCGGATATGATACAGCCAACATTGGCTCTGTTTTAAACTTTATTCCCTATCACTTAGGCTCTTTGGCTTTAGGGTATCTAGTAGCGGGAGCTTCTTTGGGAGCTGCTATTGGAGCTTTAGCAGCTGGACCTATAACAGATAAATTCGGCCGAAAGTCAATACTAGTCTTTGACGCAGGCCTTTATGCACTAGGGGCTATTTTATCTGCTTTTACTGTAGATGCGGGAATGCTTTTGATTGCTAGAACCCTAATAGGTTTGGCAGTTGGAGCAGATTCAGCCATTGCTACAGCCTATATTGCTGAATATGCACCTAAAAACAAACGAGGCAAACTTAGCATTTTGCAACAATGGATGATTACAGTTGGCATATTGGCTTCTTATTTAATTGCAGCTGTAATACTGAGCATTTTTCCAAAATTTGTTCATTCTATAGATTGGAGAATTATTTTAGGCCTAGGAGCAATACCAGCACTTTTGGGATTGGCCCTGCGTAGTCGTATGCCAGAATCTCCTAGATGGCTGCTTGAGCATCATCAATATGAAAAGTTACACAAAATCCTAAATATGTTAAACATAGAGACCTCTTTGGACCAAGTTAAAACACTTTCAAATCAAAACGATATCAATTTTGAATCTCATATCAATTCCAAATCTTCAAAGAGTGGGATAAAAAAAGCTTTGCTAATTGCTAGTGTATTTATGATCTTCCAACAACTAACTGGAATCAACATACCTCTTTACTATGGACCAAAAATCCTTACTCCTTTTTTCGCCACCCATAGCTCGACAATTGTATCCTCAGCTATTCAAGCAGTAGAAGCAACAGCAGTCTTAGCTGCAATATTAGTTGCATCTGAGTATTTGGCTTTTAGGTATATCGATCGCTTTGGTAGAAGATATTTAGCCAAAATTGGATTTAGTGGAATGGCTTTTTTCATGATAATTGCTGCTCTGGGAGTTTCAGCTTTTCATGGTGGGTCTCAAGCTTTAGTTATGATGATTGGTTTTGGAGGGTTTTTAGTATTTTTTTCTTGGGGAGTTGGAGGAACTGGATGGATTATCCAAGGGGAATATTTCCCTACTCCAGTTCGAGGTCGTATGGCTGCAACTGTTGCAACAGCTGACTGGCTAGCTAATTTTGTTCTAATTCAAATATTTCCTCTAATGGATAAATCTATTGGTTTAGCAGGAGTAATGGTGGTTTTTAGTGTTTTGTCTTTATTGGCAGTTTTATTTGTAGTCAAAATGATGCCCGAAACTAAAGGGCTTTCAGTTGAAGAAATAGCCGAATTATTTCAAGCACAAGCAAGGTAACAAATAATGGAACTTGAAGGAAAAATTATAGCTGTAACTGGAGCATCGACAGGAATTGGCAAAGCAGTAGCTATCCAAGCTGCACAAAAAGAAGCAAAAGTAGCCCTATTAGACATCAACGAACAAGAGATAAATTCCTTAGAAGAACAACTCAAGCTCCAAAGCTTTGAAGTCTTGGCACTTCCAACAGATGTCTCAAAACCAAACAGTGTAGAAATAGCTATTAAAAAAATTATCGATAAATGGGGCTCCATCGATGGAATATGTAACAGTGCTGGGATCCAAACCTATGGAAGCATTACTGAAACGAGCCAAGAGCTATGGGACAAAACTATAAGTACAAATCTCAACAGTATTTATTTAATGTGTCATTTTGGACTAAAGCATATGTGCAAGAAAAAATCGGGATCTATTGTCAATGTTTCTTCTGTTCAAGCTTTAGCCACTCAACCAAAAGTTGCAGCTTATGCTGCTTCAAAAGCTGCAATATTAGCTTTGACTAAAAGCATGGCTGTCGATTATGGAGCTTTAGGAATTCGTATTAATGCTGTTTTGCCAGGTTCTATAGATACCCCTATGTTGCGCCATTCAGCTGAATTGACTGGAAATGCAGAAAAAGCCTTAGCCGATTGGGGAAATCTTCATGCCCTAAAACGAATAGGAAATCCTGAAGAAGTTGCTAATTTATGCACTTTTTTACTTAGTGACCAAGCCAGTTTTATAACAGGAAGTCAAATGGTTATAGACGGAGGACTAACCAGTCAGCTATGAAAACAAGTTTGGGATCCAAGAGGAAAATATGAAACCTTTACATTCTTTAGAGGAATTGTCAGTCGTAGTAGATGGGTTGGATCATCCCGAATGTATTATCCAAGGCCCAGATGGAACTCTTTGGGCAGGAGGAGAAGCAGGACAAGTTTATCGCATTGATTTAAAGAAAAAAAAGGCTACTCAAATAGGTTCCACAAATGGTTTTTTATTAGGACTTGCCATAAATGCCAAAGAGGAAATATTTTGCTGTGATGTAAAAAATAAAGCTTTTATTCGCATGGATTCCAA
>JAJYPT010000145.1 GCA_021795135.1 Actinomycetes bacterium | reverse complement strand
AAGTATAGAAGAAACAAGCCATCCTAATACCGCTATCAAACTACCAGGACTAACCCAATCAAAATGTTTATTATCTTTATTGGGTCCTAAAAAATAATAGATAGAAACAAGCAACATTACTGCAAAAATAGATACCAAAAAGCGAATCAAAGTCCAAATAGCTCTAAAAATAGTGGGTGCTATTCCAACATTGTGAGAAATAAAACTCCCCAAAGGAGCTCCTAATACAAAAAGAACAAAAGCTACCACTCCTAAAGAGGTGCTAAACAAAAGCAATATAGTACCCATAAGACGTCTTTTGAGAAAACCTCTATCTTTTTGAGTTTCAAAGGCCATATCTAAACTGATCTGCAACGCAGACATGGCCTCAATTGCGCTCCATAGGGCAACTAAAGTACCAAGAAAGACCTCTGTGTAACTAACTTGAGACCCTCCTGGCGGTTGTTTTATAGATTGTTCTAATACCTGGACAACATTTGCAGGAAAAATAATTCTAATCCCATGAACCACATTTTTAAGTTCTGCTGGTGAAAGACCAATCAAGGCAAAAATACCAGTTATAGCAATCAACGCAGGAAAAATTGCTAAAAACCAATGGAAAGCTAAACTTGCAGCACTAAGAGTTATCCTATCTTTGATAGATGTCTTTATGGTATTACTTATGACTTGTTTCCAAGTTGAAAAGTCTAGTTCTACGACACTAACCCTAGTTTTTGCTGTTTTTAAACCCTGTTTGGATTTATTTTTCATAATTGAGATCCTGAAAATTTATATATAAGAACATCAAATTTAACTAAACAAATCCACTGACATAAAATAGTAATAGAATTACAGGATAAATAGGACTATAATTTGTTTAATGACGATTTTTGCATTAGCTCTAAAGCTAAAAAGTCTTACTTCCTAGGTGGTGTTCTTTAGACATCTAGGAAGTAAGATTCTTATCTCTAACATAGAAAAAAGATTTCTCTATTAATATTTACTCTATTTATACCTTTCTGCATAATTAGCACTTATCCCCAAAGATAGCGCTAGTTCAAACTCAGATAGAAATAGGATCATGAACCCATTATATTTAGCCCTAATTGCTGTAATTGTTATCTGTTTGTTTGCTCTAACTGCTTCGGTGCGGATTGTAAAACAATATGAAAAAGGTATATTATTTCGTCTTGGCAAAGTAATTAAAGTAAAAGAACCAGGTCTTACTTTTATTTTCCCTATCATAGATGTCCTAAATAGAGTTTCCTTACGAATCGTAACTAGACCCATCCAGTCCCAAGGCATCATCACTCGTGATAATGTCAGCGTTGACGTATCTGCTGTTGCTTATTTTCAAGTTATTGATGCTGTAAAATCAGTTGTTGCAATTGAAAATGTAACCGAAGCAATAGACCAAATTGCCCAAACTACCCTTCGTAAAGTAGTTGGTCAACATTCTTTGGATCAAATGCTTGCTGAAACAGATAAAATTAATGCAGATATTGGAGCAATATTAGATGAGCAAACTGCCCAATGGGGAATAGTAGTTACCATTGTAGAACTCAAAGATATTCAATTACCCGAAAGCATGCAAAGAGCCATGGCTCGTCAAGCAGAAGCCGAACGAGAAAAAAGAGCTAAAATTATAGCTGCAGAAGGAGAATCTCTAGCAGCTGCAGCTCTAGGAGATGCTTCGGATTTAATGATGGCTCACCCTTTGGCAATTCAGTTACGCAATTTACAAACTTTGGTTGAAGTTGGAGTAGATAAAAATACAACAATAATCTTTCCAGCTCCATTTATGACAATGATAGAAGAGCTGGGATCACTTTTAGCTGAGAAAAAAACTTCTTCTAAAATGGATACAACAGATAGATTTAAAGACAACCACAGCAAAAAAGATGATCAATAAGAAACTAAAAACTTTTATACTTTCTCCTATCTGTAAACTTTTAATAAATATTCAGCTCTGATAATAGATAGGAAAAAGGATAAGCGAGTAATGAAAATAGGAATCCTTGGAGCTTCTCGTATTGCTCCAAAAGCAATAATAGAACCCGCCAAAGATCTAGATGAAATTGAAGTAGCAGCTGTTGCGGCCCGGGATGTAAAAAGAGCAAAAGAATTTGCAGATAAATACAACATAGCTACTGTTTATAATGATTATGAAACTCTTATAAAAGACCCAAACCTAGATGCAATATACATAGGACTTCCACCTAGTCTTCATTACCAATGGTCAATTGCTGCTTTAGAGTCACAACTCCATGTTTTAGTAGAAAAACCTTTTTCTTCTAATGCTATTGAAGCTAAAAAAATGGTAGCTGTATCAGAACACAGTGGATACAAATTGATTGAAGCATTTCATTGGAGGTTCCATCCACTTAGTTCTACTTTGATTGAATTATGCACTCAAATCGGAACCATTAAAAAAGCTGATACATACTTCAATGCCCTAATCAATAACAAATCAGATATTCGATATCAACTAGATTTGAGCGGAGGGGCAACAATGGATATTGGCTGTTATCCGATCCATTGGCTAAGAACTCTCCTACAGCAACAGCCAAAGGTATTAGAAGCTAGTTGTGAACAATACAGTCCTGGAATAGATGCAGCAATGGAGGCAAAATTTGAATTTCCTTCTGGTATTAGTGCAACTATGCAATGTGCAATGACTCCTCAACCTTCATCACCTTTGGGATCTTATATACATATTGAAGCAGATCAGGGATATATAAAGGTAGATAATCCTATTGCCCCACACAATGGTCACCGCTTACAAGCAAAATTAGCCGATGGCACAGAATTCGATGGATCAATAGAAGGCAAAACAACTTATTGGCATCAATTAAAAGCCTTTTTTGACATAGTTCAAAATAACCAACCTCCAATAACAGGAGGACTTGACGCCATAGAAAATATGCAGGTAATAGATGAAATTTATATAGCTTCAGGACTGGGAATTAGAGGGATGTAGTTTATGTAGATCAAAAAAGCCTTCTATATATCTAAAGCTATTTCAATTCCTTCTATAACTGTCTCCAACTCTTGGGTACTTTTACCTCCCAATGAAACAGCAACTTCACATACAGCTCTGGCAATTTGGTCAGCCAAAGCGCTAACGGTCCCAGTGGTTTGAGCTATTCGTATGCCATTGACTACATGGGTCATCTTTATCCCATAACTATGATTATCTAACATTGTAGGTTCAAAACTCCAATCTCCAACAAAAAGACAATCATAAGATTTTGAACGTCCAAATCTAGTTTTACGACCTTGTTGCCAATTACATCCCGGAGCTTCAGATAATCTTTGTAGTATCCAAGTAGCTCCAGGAGATTCTGCATCGGCTCGACGCAATAATTCAGCTAAACGTTGTTGCATTATTCAGTTGGAACCACCAAAGAAGGAAGGTCTCCTTTTGCGTTAGAAAAACGTCGAATAGAAGTTCCCGAAGCATAAAATTCAAGGGTATGACCTCCCCAAATCCATTCTCGAGTATCAACTGTAACTCCAACTACACCTTCTGCTTCGTCACGTTCAGCTTCTGCTTGTAATCTACTCATAGCCAATTCTCGAGCGTCATAAAAACCTTGGGTCCATTGAGGAAGTTCGGTGTTTCTGCCCATTTGTCTCATACTTTGGACCAAGCCTTGAACCGCTATGTGATAGACACAAGTTCCAAGTACAAAAGAAACTGGCGCCCATCCAACATTTAGCAATTGATAAAAATCTTTTACCCCTAAATGACTAGTAAAAGGTTCCCCACTTGGGCGCTTGAAATTTATATCGGATCTAGTGGTATTTCTTACAGCTGTACCTACAGCTGTAAACTCAAAAGAGTCTTCCCCATGTAGTCGATACCCTAGGTGAACTCCTAAGATGCCATCAGCATTTACTTTTTTTGTCTCAGCCACCATTCTTTCAATTGCATTTTCCCTTGCTTGATACATGGCTTGGGTCAAAATAGTATACTCTCCTGCTCGCAATCCCCTAGTGGGTTGAAAACCCACATGGTAGACAGATACACCCATAACAAATTCGACAGGAACAAAGCCGCTATGTTCTAGGAGTGTAAATTCAGATACAGAAAGGTCAGAAGTAAATATTTTTCCTGATTCAGATAACCTTTTCTGAGCAGTTTCATCAAGCATTTCAGACATAACAAGATACTACTTGCTAAATAGCTAAAGTACTAGAATTTATCTAAATTACAGTACTTACAAAAAATTGACTATCTATAACAAAGTCCTAAAACTTTGGGTCCGAACCTATTTTGTTAAATGACAATTAATCTTCTCAGGCGTAGTCTAAAAAATAGTGTTGGTTTTACAACTCCATAGACAATAACTAATCTCATACTTACCAAAATAAATAGTTTATCTGTAACGTTTTCTCCATGACCTTTTATTGGGTATAAACTCTACTAAGATAGCTTAAGACAAGGAGGCTAACACAAATTATGAATATTTGGCCTAAAAAGATTAGCACAAAAAGGACTCTTCGCTGGACTTTCCCAGCAGCTATTGCCACCCTAGCAATAGGTTCTGCTACATTACCAACAACTTTTGCTGCCACAAATACTAATAATAGTATTCCTCCAACTCCAAAAATGCTACTGAACCAAGCTCTATCTTCCAAGGTTCCACCTTTGTCTGGAACTTTACAATTAAATTCCCATCTTGGAATTTCTAGCCTCCTTTCATCTTTTGGCAACGGACAAAATAGCTCTAACTCTACTTTGTCTTTGTTATCAGGATCTCATAATATTGG
>JAJYPT010000014.1 GCA_021795135.1 Actinomycetes bacterium | reverse complement strand
TTAGAGTTCAAGAGTTTTCAATGGATAAATTAGCATCGTTTTATCTTGAAACCTATATTCGTATAGGCAAGGCTAAATTGATCATGTAGAAGTAATATTTAATTAAGACAAAAATTTAACAATGCTTAGGTCTAATACCTAAGCATTATGTAGAAAACAAGTAGGGCTTGGTAATTATCAATATGAAGGAGAATAAAAGAAAAGCAGTAATTCTAATTCTGCTATTTAGCATAATTTGTTTTGCTGTTATTGGTCTTGTGCTCAGTATCGTATTACCCATCACCTTATCTTTAGGGATAGGTCTTATTTTAGGGGTAGTAGGAGGCTTTTTTATTTGGGTCAAAGCTACTCATTTTGCTTTATCTATTTCAAAAGCTGTTCCAGCTGATCCCATAAAGAACGCAAACTTTTACAATATTATTGAAGGACTATGCATAGGAGCTGGACTTCCTATTCCTGATGCTTATGTGGTAGATAGTCCAGCTATAAATGCTTTTAGTATAGGAACAAATTATAATAATTCTTGTATCGTGTTTACTCGGGGGCTTCTTGATGCTTTATCAATAGTAGAACTAGAAGCTATTTGTGCTCATGAACTTAGTCATATAAAAACTTTAGATATTCTTCCCGCTACCATAGCAGTTATGCTTTTTGCCCCTATAATTAATTTTCTATCTGCTGAATTTATATTGGGGAAAGTACTCAATACAACAGGAAAAGAATCTGTAGCCGATAAAAATGCTTTATTTTTAACTAGATATCCTCCTGCACTTGTTTCTGCATTGGATAAAATTTCCAAATCTGAATATGTTGCAAATTCTTCCCCAGCAATAAGTTTTTTATGGTTAAAACCATCTTTAAATAAGTCTGGACAACAAAGTTCTTCTAATAATGTTTCTAAAAATTATTTATTTGAACGTATAGAAGCTTTGAAAGAGCTCTAAAAGTTAAATTTTGCAAAGGTGTTAAAACTAAATTTGATTCGTACTAGAATATAGAGTGTGGAACAAGTAAATAAAAGGTCAACTGGTACTGATTTAGTCAAACGCGGATTAGCTGAAATGCTCAAAGGCGGAGTAATAATGGATGTTGTTACTCCAGAACAAGCTCGCATAGCAGAAGATGCTGGAGCTGTTGCAGTAATGGCTTTGGAAAGAGTCCCCGCTGATATACGTAGAGATGGTGGGGTAGCTCGTATGAGCGATCCAAGCCTTATTGAGGCAATACAAGAAGAAGTTACTATTCCTGTAATGGCAAAAGCTCGCATAGGTCATTTTGTAGAAGCTCAAGTCCTTCAGTCTTTAAAGGTTGACTATATAGATGAAAGTGAAGTTTTAACACCAGCAGATGATGCTCATCACATTGATAAATGGAAATTCGAGATTCCTTTTGTCTGTGGGGCAAATAATCTTGGTGAAGCTCTTCGGCGTATTTCCGAAGGAGCAGCCATGATTCGCTCTAAAGGAGAAGCTGGAACGGGAAATATAGTTGAAGCTGTTCGTCATCTTCGTTCCATCCGAGGTGATATTGCCAAGTTGACTCAAGCTGATTCAGCTGAATTATTTGAGTGGGCAAAAAGACTCCAAGCTCCTATTTCTTTAGTTCAAGAGGTAGCTTCTACTGGAAATCTACCAGTCCCTTTGTTTTGCGCAGGTGGGATTTCTACCCCTGCAGATGCAGCTTTGGTTATGCAAATGGGCGCTCAAGCTAATTTTGTTGGTTCGGGAATTTTTAAATCGTCTGACCCTGCTCGAATGGCAAGGGCAGTCGTAGAAGCTACTGCTAATTATCAAGACGCTGCTTTAATAGCAAAAGTTAGCAAAGGTCTAGGTGAAGCTATGCCTGGTTATGAGATAGATAAATTAGAAGTTAAATTAGCCGAAAGAGGCTGGTAATAAGCTAAGTGAGTTCTATTTTATGACTCGAGTAGGTGTCCTTGGCCTCCAAGGTGATATTGCTAGGCATGCTTTTTTGCTCAAAGAATTAAATGTCAATGTAGTACAAGTCCGAGAACCAAAAGATTTAGATGGCATAGAAGGCATTATTTTGCCTGGAGGTGAATCTACTACTATCTCTTTGTTGTTGAGGGCAAATAATCTAGATGAGGCTTTAGCTGAAAAGATCCATTCTGGAATGCCTGTATTTGGAACTTGTGCAGGCATGATTCTATTATCTTCAAAAGTGTTAGATGGTAGACCTGATCAACTTAGTTTTGATGCTATTGATCTAAGTGTTAGGCGTAATGGTTTTGGACGCCAACTTGATTCGTTTGAATGTGATTTAAAACTGGAGTCAGATTTTTTTTCCGATTCAGCTCAACATTTTATTCGAGCAGTTTTTATTCGAGCACCCAAGGTTGAAGCTGTTGGACCAAAAGTAGAAATTATTGCTTACTTAGACAACCAAGGAGAACGAATTCCTGTAGTTTGCAAACAGGAATCTGTTATTGTAAGCGCTTTTCATCCAGAGCTTTCAAATGACAGTCGTTTACATCAGTTGTTTCTTTCTTTGTTATAACGGAGGTTCGAAATGTCAGGCCATTCTAAATGGGCGACTATTAAACACAAAAAAGGAGCTCAGGATAAAGCAAGAGGAAAATTATTTGCCAAGCTTATCCGTCAAGTAGAAGTAGCTGCTAGAGAAGGTGGCAGTGATATATCTTCTAATGCAGGATTGCGTACAGCATTTGCCAAAGCTCGTGATGCTTCTGTTCCTTTAGATACAATTGAAAGAGCTGTCAAACGAGGAACTGGGGAATTAGAAGGTGTTCGCTATGAAGCTATTACTTATGAAGGGTATGCTCCAGCAGGGGTTGCAGTAATAGTTGAGTGTTTGAGTGATAACCGAAATCGCACTGGCGCTGAGATCCGTAATATTTTTGCTAAAAGTGGCGGCTCTATGGCTGAACCTGGATCTGTTTCTTGGCAGTTTGAGCGAAAAGGAATTGTAGTAGTAACCCAGAAAAAAGATAGCAATGGAAATGCTGTTCCAAGTGAAGATCAAGTAATGATGGCAGGATTAGAGGCTGGGGCTGAAGATCTTGTAGATAATGGAGACTCTTGGAACCTTACTTGTAGCGCCTCAGATGTACATTCTTTGAAAGAAGTACTTGAAGGGCAAGGATATGAGGTTACCCAAGCAGAAACTACATTGATCTCTAATACTGTAATTGAACTAGATAACGAATCAGATGCTAGAAAAGTGCTGAGGGTAATAGACGCTTTAGAAGATCATGATGATGTCCAAAATGTATATGCTAATTTTGATGTCCCTGATCAAATCCTTGAGCAGATACAAGATTAATTTTTTTAGTGTCAAATTTAAAAGATTTATAGCTTTTGAGACTATTTTCGCGCTAATATCGAACAAATGTTCGTTTTAGGAGTTGACCCCGGTTTAACTAGATGTGGCTATGGGTGTGTCAGTAGTAATAAAGGAAGACCTGTTGCTATTGCTGCAGGAGTAATTACTACTGATACAAAATTAGATACTCCAACTCGCCTTTTGTTATTATCTAATGAAATTGAAGAACTTTTAATAAATCTAAAGCCAAATGTTGTTGTTGTGGAGAAAGTTTTTTTTCAAACCAATGCCCGTACTGCCATTGCTGTGGCACAAGCCGCCGGAATAGTTCTAATATCGGCAATGAAGCACAAAGCAGAAGTGGTTGAGTATACTTCCAATGAAGTAAAACAAGCCATAGCGGGATATGGCTCTGCTAAAAAGCATCAAATGCAGTCAATGGTAAAGCATATTTTGAAATTGTCTACTACTCCTAGTCCTCCAGATGTAGCAGATGCATTAGGTTTAGCTTTATGTCATTTAACATTAATGAAGCAAAATACTAAAGTGGCTTATCATCAATCTAGCATTGACAGTAATGGACAAAAGGATCATTATTTGAAGCCTAAACCAAAGTGAGGTCAATTGATTGGTTCATTGAAAGGCACAGTTGAAGAAGTACTTAGCGATCATGAGATTTTATTTGAAGTAGGCGGAATAGGCTATCGAGTAACAGTTCTATTGGGATTTTTTGCACAAATATCTACTAAATCCTCTCTTAAATTACATATACATACCCGTATAAAAGATGAGGGTATAATTCTTTATGGTTTTATAGATGTGGTTCAAAGGAAAACTTTTGAGCTTTTGTTATCAACCCATGGAGTTGGACCAGGACTAGCAATGTCTATATTGAATACCCATTCTCCATCTTCGTTAGAAAAAATTATATCAACCAAAGATCTAGATGCCCTAAGTATGGTTCCAGGCTTGGGCAAGAGAACCTCAACTCGTCTACTTTTAGAACTAGGAAACAAGTTGGGTAATCTACAAACAGAGCCAATTTTTGATTCAAATAGAAATGACCTTCGCGAGGCTTTAGTTGAATTAGGATATTCCAATGAAGAAATAGTTCGAGTATCATCTTTGCTTTTTGAAGATAATTCATTATCGCAGATTCCAATAGAAGATCTATTGAGGTCAGCTTTACGACATTTGGCAAAAAGTAAATGACGCGAAAAGAATTTTCGATCAAATCAGAATTTGACCCTAATCAACTTGAAGTCGAAGATATAGTTGATACCACATTACGACCACGCACTTTAGAAGATTTTATAGGTCAAACTCAGCTAAAAGAACATATGAATATTTTGCTTACAGCTGCACGTCAGCGTAGTCAAGCAGTGGATCATCTTTTGTTCGCAGGTCCTCCTGGACTAGGTAAAACTTCTCTTGCAAGTATCGTTGCAGTAGAGCTAGGGGTTGGTTTTAGGATAGCTTCTGGACCGGCTTTGGCAAGAGGCGGTGATTTAGCCGCAATTTTAAATGAACTCAATGAGGGCGATATATTTTTTATTGATGAGATACATCGCCTCCCCAAGGCCGTAGAAGAAGTTCTCTATCCGGCAATGGAGGATTACAAATTAGATATTGTAATTGGAAAAGGTCCAACCGCAAGAGCAATTCGTCTAGATTTGCCTCCTTTTACTCTAATAGGAGCAACTACTAGAGCTGGGTTGGTTGCTGCTCCTTTGCGGGATAGGTTCGGTTTTATTGGTCGCTTGGAATATTATGATTCTTTAGAATTAAAAGCAATTATACAAAGAGCAGCAAAAATATTGGCAGTGCAAATAGATGAGCATGGCTCTCAAGAAATTGCCCAACGTTCTAGGGCTACTCCTAGGATTGCAAATAGGTTACTACGCAGGGTCAGGGATTTTGCAGAAGTAAAAGGATATAAAACAATAAATCAACAAGTAGCATCTGAGGGTTTGAAGGTTTTTGGTGTGGATGAAGCAGGCTTGGATAAAGTAGATATCGATATTTTAGAAGCAATATGTGTTCGCTTTTCTGGAGGTCCAGTGGGAATATCTACACTTGCTACTTCTATTGGAGAAGAACCTGAGACTATTGAAGAGGTTTATGAGCCATATCTTCTACGTCTGGGAATGTTGTCGAGAACTTCTCGAGGCAGAGTTGCTACCCCAAGAGCTTGGCAACACTTAGGCATTGAACATGTTGAATATACCAATCCGAAATTATTAGAACCTTAACAGTATTTATAAAAGAAGAAAAATTGGATTTAGACAAAAAATTGAATTTAGAAAATTTTTATTATGAACTTCCACCAGAGTCAATTGCCCAAGAACCAGTAGAACCTCGCAGTTCTGCTAGGCTTTTAGTTGCAACTGAGGGACCTAAAAACATTTTAGATGCACAAGTGAAAGATTTGCCTTCATTTTTACTACCAGGAGATTTGATTGTTGTAAATGAAACAAAAGTCAATCCTGCTAGATTGCAATTATCTAAGACAACAGGTGCTCAAGCAGAAGTATTACTACTTGAACCATTAGGTGAAAATATTTGGAAAGCATTAATTAAGCCGGGACGGCGACTCAAAGAAGGAACACTTCTTTATCATGATGCTCAACAAGTAATTAAAATTGGCAAAAGAATTGAAGATGGAATTGTCCTAGTAGAAGTTATTGATACTGAAATAGTAGACAAATTGGCTCAATTGGCTCTTCCTCCATATATTCATACTCCTTTGAAAGATCCAAACAGATATCAAACAATTTTTGCTTCTTTGCCCGGGTCTTTGGCTGCTCCTACTGCAGGTTTGCATTTTGATCAAGACTTAGTCAAAGCTTGTATTGCAAAAGGTGCTGATGTTGCCAAAATAAATTTATCGGTAGGGATTGGAACATTTCGTCCTATTTCTACTACCAATGTTGAACAACACGTTATGCACGAAGAATATTACCAAGTCTCTGAACAAACTTTAGCTCAGTGTAGAGCAGCTAAAAGAGTTATAGCAATTGGTACGACTACTTTGAGAGCCTTGGAGTCAGTGGCAAATAGCGGAAATCTAAGTGGAAAAACAGATCTTTTTATATATGGTGATTTTCAGTTTAAAATAGTTGATCTGTTGTTGACTAATTTTCATTTGCCCTATTCTTCTCTTTTGGTGCTACTAGAAGCATTTTATGGGTCCGAGTGGAAAATACTTTATGAACATGGTCTAGATAAAGGCTATAGATTTTTATCTTTTGGAGATGCAATGTTGATTTCAAATAGGCGAAAAAATAATTGAGGAATCTATCTTGGTCTTTGGGTTCTCAAGACAAATTAGCTAGAGTTGGAACTTTGAAAACATCTCGAGGCGAAATTGCAACTCCTTGTTTTATGCCAGTTGGGACTAGAGGTAGTGTTAGAAGTATTTCTAGTCAAGACCTAGAAGATCTTGATGCATCTATTATACTTGCTAATACTTATCATATGATGTTACGTCCTGGAGCTGAAATTGTGTCTGAACTAGGAGGGCTTCATGGTTTTACTGGATGGAATAGACATTTTCTTACTGACTCAGGTGGTTATCAAGTATTTTCTTTATCGGGATTAGTAGATGATGAAGGAGTTACTTTTCGTTCAACTTATGATGGTTCTTATCATCGTTTTACTCCAGAAAAAGCAGTTTTAGTTCAAGAACTTTTAGGGGCAGATATCCAAATGGTTTTAGATGTTTGTCTCGCATTACCTGCTGATACAAAATCTCTACGTTTAGCTGTTGAAAGAACGTTGCAATGGGCTGATAGAGCTAAAAAAGCTCATTCTAGACCAGGTCAAGCCTTATTTGGAATAGTCCAAGGCGGGACAAATACTGATCTGAGAACAGAAAGTGCACTTGGAACAGTAGATATAGATTTTGATGGTTATGCCATTGGAGGGCTTTCAGTTGGCGAAGGTAGAGCCGAGATGCTAGAGGCTCTTGAAGCAGCTATAAATGTTTTACCCTTGGATCAACCTCGTTATTTAATGGGATTGGGAGATCCGTTAGGAATTATTGAAGCTGTATCTTTAGGAGTTGATATGTTTGATAGTGTTTTGCCTACTCGACTAGCCCGACATGGTTCAATCTTTACTTCTCAAGGACGCCTCAATCTCAAAAATGCTGCCTATGTAAAAGATCCAAATCCTTTGGATCCAAATTGTTCATGCTCAGTTTGTTCTAGGTGGTCTCGTTCTTATCTCAGACATCTTTTGATGGTCTCAGAGTTATCAGCTCAAAGACTGTTGACTATTCACAATCTTTTTTGGTTATTGGGCTATATGAAGCAAATATCTAAAGCTATTGAGGATCAATCTTTGGAGGCTTTTAGAAATGACATGAAACAAATATGGAGCTAAAGCTGGGATAAAAGTCAATTGCTATTTTTTTTTAGATAAGTCCTATTTGCATTTAGATAGGTTCTATTTATCAATTATATAGGCTAAGTTAGGATGTAGTTAAGACTAATTCTCCTAAGTCTTGAGTCAATGGAGCTTAGACAAAGGACAGATAAGGTTATGTATAATCTATTACGAGATTAAAAAAGAATTATAAAACCAGATATGGATAAATTTTAAATGCAAATTGTTTTATTAATTGGAATGCTAGCTTTTGTCTATCTAGTATTTCTTAGGCCTCAGCAAAAAAGACTAAATCAACAAAAAAGCTTAGTTAGCTCTGTTGAAGTTGGTGACGAAGTTGTAACTGCTGGGGGAATAGTTGGTCAAGTAATAGATTTAGATGAAGAATATATGACTTTAGAAGTATGTCCTGATGTGGAGATTAAATTTTTAAAGATAGCTCTAAGTAGAAAGATCTCATCTTCTCAAGATTTTCCAACCCAAAGCTCAGATCCAAAAGATGAAGAAGTCATAGAAGCAAATTTTGATGATGAACATCTCCCAAGCGAGGTTGAATCAGATCCAAAAGATGAAATAGTTGAATTAAATCCAACTATTGATCCTGAACACAAAGAACCATAAATAAAGACGTGAAAAAATCCTATTTGATTTCTCTAGTAGTAATTGTAACTTTGGCAGTAGTTGCATTAGGAACTGTAGTTCAACTCAGATATTCTCCTAAGTTGGGTCTAGATCTACAAGGAGGTGCTTCTGTTGTTTTGCAACCTACTAGACCTGTAAGTAAAACAATTTTAAATGAAACTATTTCTATTATTCGCAACAGGGTAGATGCTTTGGGGGTTGCAGAACCCACCATAGGTCAACAGGGGAAAAATATAGTTGTAGAATTACCAGGGGTAAAAGATTCTAAAAGGGCATTGAAAGTAGTTGGCCAAACTGCTCAATTGTTATTTAGACCAGTTATCCAAACCCTGCCTCCTGTTACAACTACGCCTTCAAAGTCAACTTCTACAACAAAGCAAATACCCACTACTTCGCGTTCTCAAGATTTACCCAATAAAACAGTTGTTTTACCTCAAATCCAAAATGGCAAAGTAGTAGCTCGTTATATGTTAGCTCCAGCACAACTTACTGGTAGGGTCGTCAAATCTGCTCAAGCTGTTTTTGATCCTACAACTAGTACTTGGTCTGTAAATCTAATTTTAAACAGCTCTGGTTCTGCGGCGTTTGATTCGATGGCTGCTAAAAACTACCAAAAACAAGTAGCCATAGTTTTAGATGGGGTTGTAAAGTCGGCTCCAGTTATAAATGCTAAACATTTTAATGGAACTCCTTCGATAAGTGGGAACTTTACTCAAAAACAAGCTCAAGATCTAGCAGTTATACTGCGATTTGGAGCTTTGCCTGTGCAATTGAAACCTTTGACTGTTCAAACTGTTTCTGCAACCTTAGGCAAGTCTTCTCTAAGGGCTGGTCTTTATGCAGGAATAGGTGGTTTGTTATTAGTTCTTGTCTATATGATTTTTTATTATCGTGCCCTAGGTATTGTGGTTGTATTTGGGCTTTGTTTATCTGGTGCTTTTTTGTATTCAATTATTTCTTGGTTGGGACATCAAAGTGGTCTGGCTTTATCTTTGTCAGGAGTTACAGGAATTATTGTCTCTATAGGGGTAACTGTGGATTCCTATGTTGTTTATTTTGAAAGACTAAAAGATGAAATAAGAGGTGGAAAGACAGTACGTTCTTCTGTTGACAGAGGCTTTAGTAGGGCTTATAGAACTATTTTGGCAGCAGATGCAGTATCTTTTATAGCAGCATTGTTGCTTTACTGGCTTTCAATAGGAGCTGTTAGGGGATTTGCTTTTACATTAGGTCTTTCAACTTTACTTGATGTAATTACTGCTTATTTTTTTACTCGACCAGTTGTTGTGCTTTTGGGCAGAAGCCGAACTTTTACCGAAGCTCGTTGGTTGGGAGTAGGTAGGGGACTAGCTATGAAAACTACATCTAAGTAACGAGGAATTATGGGAATTGTATCGCGTTTGTACCGAGGAGAAACCTCATTTGATTTTGTGGGTAAACGAAAAATTTGGTTTGCTTTGTCAACATTTATTATCGTTATTTCTATTTTTTCCTTAGTTTTTAGAGGGTTGAATTTTGGTATAGAATTCAAAGGTGGGATAGCTTGGGAAGTAACCACAACCCGTCCACTAAGCCAGGCCCAAGTTCAAAAGGCAGTATCAAATATAGTAGTGTCTCCTATTGTCCAAATTCTAGGAGGCAAGACTATAGAGGTTCAAAGCCAAGTACCTACTGGTTCTTCAGCTCATCAAACAGCTATTGAGGATAAGGTCAGTGCAGCATTGGCTAAAATAGCTCATGTGTCTTCTTCCCAAGTTAGTGAAAGTGTAGTTGGACCTACTTGGGGAAGTGCTATTTCCCATAAAGCAGAAGAAGCTCTTGGGGCTTTTTTACTTGCTGTTGCTGGCTATATTACTCTTCGATTTGAAGCTAAGATGGCTTTGGCAGCTTTAATAGCAGTAGTACATGATGTGGCGGTAACTGTAGGTATTTATTCTCTTTCTGGTTTCCAAGTCACCCCTTCTACAGTGATTGCTTTTTTGACCATTTTGGGATATTCCCTATACGACACCATTGTTGTTTTTGACCGCATTCAAGAAAATACCCGAGCTTTGGCAAGATCAGGGAGAACAAGTTATACCCAAGCAGTAAATCTTTCCATAAATCAAGTTTTAATGAGGTCTATAAATACTTCTTTAATGGCTATTTTGCCAATATTGTCTGTTTTGGTTGTAGGAGCTTATATTCTAGGCGCAGTTTCTTTGAAAAACTTTGGTCTGGCTTTATTTATAGGATTGACAACAGGAGCTTATTCCTCTATTTTTATTGCTTCTCCTTTACTTGCAATCTTTAAAGAAAGAGAGAGTCGTTATAAAGCTTTGAGACAAAGATTATCTGCTGATGGTAAATCTGAAACTCTACTCTCACCTGCTGCGGCTGCTTCCATGAGAGGTTCAAATACATCTGCTGATATATCTCAACCACTTCCACCAGATGTGATTTTAAAACCTAAAAACCCATACAGACCCCCATCACCTCCTGTGGAATCAGATCCAAATGATGAAGAAATAATAGATGCAATTATAGAACCTGTAGATGATGACTCTAAGTAAAGTCATTTGTAAAATATCTATAGAGTTTTGTAATTGTATTTTTAGGATAAATTAAAAATTAATTAGGGATTGATTTTAATGGCAACAGTCGAAGAAATTTTTTCAAACTCAATAGATGACTTAGAACTGGAGCTCTCGTCATTAATTCACTCATTCAAAAACAATCACCCCAACTCTGACGATTCATTAATAACAAAAGCCTATCAATTTTCTATTGAAGCCCATAATGGTCAACTGCGCAATTCTGGAGAGCCTTATTTTATTCACCCTTTTAGTGTGGCGAAAATAGTTGCTGATTTGGGCTTAGACGAAATGTCTATAGCAGCAGCTCTATTGCATGATTCGGTGGAAGATACTTCGGTCAAATTAGAAGACATAGAAAAAGAATTTGGTCTAGTTGTTAGTGAAATTGTAGATGGGGTAACGAAGCTAGAAAGGCTTCACTTCGACTCTAAACAAGCCCAACAAGCTGCCACTATGAGAAAAATGTTAGTTGCTATGGCTAAAGACTGGAGAGTTTTGATTATCAAGCTCTCTGATCGATTGCATAATATGAGAACCTTAGCAACTATGCCTTTGGAAAAACAACAACGTATTGCCCAAGAAACTTTAGATATATATGCTCCCTTGGCTCATCGTCTTGGCATACAAGAAATTAAATGGCAATTGGAAGATTTAGCTTTTGCCTCTTTGCATCCTCGTTGGTATGCCGAAATAGACCAAATGGTAGCGGCTAGGGATCCTGAACGTGATATTTACCTTACCCAAGTTTTAGGCAATGTTACTGAGAAATTAAATGAATTAAATATAAAAGCTGAAGTTACTGTAAGGCCAAAACACCTTTGGAGCATTTATGAAAAAATGGTTGTCAAAGGTAAAGAATTTGATGAAATATATGACTTATTGGGCATGAGGGTAATAGTAGAAAATGAAAAAGATTGTTGGGCTACTTTAGGAGCGATCCATTCAATGTGGAGTCCTTTATCAGGGCGCTTTAAAGATTATATCAACACTCCTAAGTTTAATCTTTATCAGTCTTTACACACAACAGTAGTTGGCAATCAAGGAAAACCACTAGAAGTTCAAATTAGAACATTTGAGATGCACCATAGAGCAGAATATGGAATAGCCTCTCATTGGGGATATAAAGAAAATGGAAATGAAAAAGTCTCTTCATCAGATATTGCTTGGGTTCAACGAATTGTAGATATACAAAGTGTAACTAATGATCCTAGCGAATTTTTAGAGGCTTTAAAGTTTGACTTAGAACAAGATGAAGTTTATGTCTTTACTCCAAAAGGAAAAGTTATTAGCCTTCCAGCTGATTCTAATGCTATTGATTTTGCTTATGCTATACATACAGAAGTAGGTCATCGTTGTGTTGGGTCAAAAATAAATGGTAGATTAGTTCCTTTGGATACAACTTTGGCATCTGGTGATACTGTTGAAATTCTTACTTCTAAGATGCCTTCTGCTGGTCCTTCTCAAGATTGGCTTAAAATAGTTTCAACTTCAAGAGCTAGAAATCGCATTAAACAGTGGTTTTCTCGTGAAAGAAGAGATGACGCTATTGAATCAGGTAAAGAAGATCTTCTAAAAGCGATGCGAAAAGAAGGTTTACCTGTTCAAAAGCTTGTTCATTCTCCAGCAATGACTCAAGTCATGCAGACTTTTAATTTCAGTGAACCAAGTGCTTTATATGCAGCAATTGGTGAAGGACATCTTTCTGCTGGCTCTGTTATTCAACGTCTTGTTAAAGAAATAACACCAATAGAAGAAGAAACCTCTATTGGTGTCAGTACCTATCCGACTCGACATCTGAAAAAAACAGCCGGAGTCTATGTAGAAGGCTTAGATGATGTAAAAATTTCCCTTGCTAGATGTTGTACTCCTGTGCCTGGAGATTCCATAGTCGGTTTTGTAACTATTGGACGAGGCGTTTCAGTACATCGTTCAGATTGTTCTAATGTTGTTTCTCTATCTAAAGGTAAAATAGAAAGAGTTATAGACGTAGAATGGGATCAAGCCCAAAATGGTGTATTTATTGCCTCTATAGAAGTAAAAGCTCTAGATAGATCCCACCTTTTGGCTGATGTAGCTAAAATCCTTTCAGAATATCATCTAAACATTGTTTCTAGTTCTACTCAATCTAGCTCAGATAGAGTAAGTAGAATGCGCTTTGATTTTGAGCTTGCCGACCCTGCTCATCTTGACTCTTTGCTTTCTTCTTTGAAACGTATTGATAGTGTTTACGATGCCTTTAGAGTACTTCCAGGTGGAGGAAGATATAAATAGTGGTAGAAAAAAAAATATTTAGAGCTCCTTCGGGTACCCGTGATATCTTGGCTCCTGAATCTTATAGGTGGCAAAAGTTAATTTCTATTTTTTCCCATATAGTAGAGTCAGCAAATTATGGTTTAGTCATAAATCCTCTTTTTGAAGAAGTTGGTGTATTTACTCGCGGGATGGGAGAAGCTAGCGAAGTAGTAAAAAAAGAAATGTATGAATTTACCGATAAGGGAAATCGAACTCTTGCGCTTCGTCCAGAAGGGACAGCTTCGGTTGTACGTTCTTTTGTTCAAAATAGACCAGTTCTTCCTTGGAAGGCTTGGTACGTTACACCTGCTTTTCGTTATGAAAGACCTCAAGCGGGTAGGTATAGACAGCATCATCAAATAGGTGTTGAGGTAATAGGAATTCAAGACCCAGATCTAGATGTAGAAATTGTTTCTTTGATGTCTCAGCTGTATCAGGCTTTAGGCTTATCGAAAATAGAATTAAAAATAAATTCCATAGGAGATGAGCAATGTTCTTTTTCCTACAGGCAACTATTATTGGAATTTTTGACCCAAAGACAAGACGAGTTATGTGAAGAGCACAAGCAAAGCTATAGTTACAATCCTTTGAGGGTTTTAGATTGTAAAAAAATTTCTTGCATTAGTCTTACAGAACAAGCTCCTAAACTTTTAGATAACTTATGTAATGACTGTTACGCGCACTTTGACAGATTTCAAAACGGTCTAAAGTCTTTAGGGATTGAATTCAAAATTGATCATAGATTAGTAAGGGGTTTTGACTACTATACTCGAACAACTTTTGAATTTGTAGGACTTGCTCTAGATGCTGCTCAAAATGGTATAGGCGGAGGTGGTCGCTACAATGGTTTGGTTGAATCTTTGGGAGGTCCATCAGAAGCTGGGATAGGTTTTGGGATTGGGATAGAAAGACTTTTACTAGCTTGTGATGCAGAAGATGTATTCCAAATCAAACCTAGTCAGATAGATATATTTGTAGTAGATGTAACAGGAGGAGATCAAGCTAGAGACCTTACCTATAGACTTAGGCAGGCAGGCTTGAAAGCAGATAGAGCGTTTGGCTCTAAATCAATGAGATCTCAATTACGATTGGCTCACCGTTTAGGGGCTAAAGCAGCTTTAATTATAGGCTCTGAAGAACTAGAGGCTAAAAAAGTTGCCTTGCGATGGCTAAACCAAGAGATTTTAGAAGATGGAGTTGAAAAATCTCAACAGCTAATAGATAGTTCTGAGATAATTTCTTACCTAAAGGATTTAAGTGAATTCCACTAACCAAAAAAATATAAGTTCCAAGTCTTTGTCTAAAGCTGTAGGTATGAGAAGTGATTATTGTGGACAAATTAGTTCTCATGACATAGGCAGGCAAGTTTCGGTTTGCGGTTGGGTTGGGCGTCGCAGAGAACATGGAGAACATTTAGCTTTTATAGATTTGAGGGATCATACAGGAATTATTCAATGCGTAGTACAAGGTACTCATGGTCTACATAGTGAATATGTTGTAAAAATAACTGGAACTGTATCTCCTAGACCAGAGGGAACTTCAAATAAAGATCTAGCAACTGGAGAAGTTGAAATAACCAATTGTGAAGTTGAGGTACTATCTAAGGCAGATTCTCCTCCTTTTTCTATATCTGATCGCATTGAAGTAGAAGAAAACGTTCGTCTTCGTTATAGATATTTAGACCTTAGAAGAAACAAGATGCAACATCACTTGCGAATGAGGGCAAAAGTAAACTCATTATTGCGTCATTCTTTTGAGTCTCAAGGTTTTACCGAAGTAGAAACACCTCTTCTTTGGACGCCTACTCCTGAAGGGGCTAGAGAATTTGTCGTACCTTCGCGTATGAAGCCAGGTTCTTTTTACGTACTACCTCAAAGTCCCCAAATTGCAAAGCAACTATTGATGGTAGGAGGTCTTGATCGTTATTATCAAATAGCAAGATGTTTGAGGGATGAAGACTTACGTGCAGATCGTCAATTTGAATTTACTCAATTAGATATAGAAGCCTCTTTTGTAACCCAACAAGATATTTTAGATTTTGTTACACAAGCTGTTATTGATGTAGTTAGTGAAATAACTGGTATCTCAATTGAATCTATTCCCATTTTGACTTGGGAGCAGTCCATGGAACTGTATGGAACAGACAAACCTGATTTGCGATTCGATATGCAAATAGTAGATCTTACAGCTATTTTCAAAGATACTCAGATTAAGGCATTTCAAGCTAATTCAATAAAAGGCATAAAAGTCCCTTCATCTTGTCCTTTGAGCCGTTCAAAGCTAGATAATTTGGTTGCTAAAGCCAAAGAAATGGGAGCTAAAGGTCTAGCTTGGTTTAAAGCTGTTGATTCTGAAGATGGGGTAGTACTGGAATCTCCTTTGGCGAAGCATTTGGGCGAGTTGGAATCGAAAGCTTTAATTGAAGCTTTTGGTATTGAGCCATTAGAAACTATTTTAATAGTTGCTGATGAAATTTCACTTACTAGAAACATATTAGGCAACCTAAGAAATGAATTAGGAGAGCCTGATCCGGAAAAACCATCTTTATGTTTTGCTTGGGTAGTTGATTTTCCTTTGTTTGAAGGCTTTGATGAAGATGGAAACCTCATCTCTGGCCATCACCCTTTTACTATGCCAAATTTAGAAGACTTTCATCTTATAGATTCTGATCCTTTGTCTGTTCGTTCCCAATCTTATGATTTGGTTTTAAACGGATGGGAATTAGGATCTGGAAGTATTCGTATTCACAGAGATGATATTCAATCCAAGATATTTTCTGTTTTGGGCATTTCTTCTGAACAAGCTCAAGAACGTTTTGGGTTTTTATTAAGTGCTTTTAGCTTTGGAGCTCCTCCTCATGGAGGTTTTGCTCTAGGTCTAGATCGAACTATAGCTTTGCTTGCAGGTGAAGACAATATACGTGAAGTTATTGCTTTTCCTAAAACTTCTTCGGGATTTGATCCAATGACTCAAGCTCCAAAGCCGATCTCTCCACAACAGCTAAAGCTTTTGTCTTTGGTTCCCATAAAGGACGAAGCTTTAGATTGATATTTAGGAAGGATTTTAGAATTGCAAAATAGGGATTTATTTGAACTAGCCCAAGAGCAGTATCTAAAGTCCAAGGGTCCTTTGGCATCTCGTATGAGACCTAAGAATTTAGACCAAGTTCTAGGGCAGAGGCATTTGGTTGGACCAAGAGGAAGACTAAGAGTGCTTTTAGAGTCAAAAAGGATCTCCTCATTAATTTTTTGGGGACCTCCTGGAAGTGGTAAAACCACCGTGGCTCAAATTGTTGCTAATGCCACAGGAAGTAATTTTGTCTCTTTGTCTGCGGTTTCGGCTGGGGTTAAAGAAGTAAGAGAAGTAATTGCATCGTCTAAGCAAGCAATAGGAACCTTAGGTAAAAGGACTATTTTACTTTTGGATGAAGTACATAGATTCAATACTGCTCAACAAGATGCTCTATTGCCTTCTGTGGAAGAAGGCTCTTTGATTCTAATAGGAGCAACTACCGAAAACCCTTATTTTTCTGTAAATTCAGCTCTTTTATCTCGTTCTAGTTTATTAAAATTCGAACCTCTTGGAGTAGAAGACATAATGGAGCTATTGAGACGTGCTGTTGATTTTGAAGGGTTTGAGGCAAGTGATCAAGTAATTGAGACTTTGGCCCATTTTGGTGGAGGAGATGCAAGAGCTGCTCTTGTTGCGTTGGACAATGTTATGGCTTTTAGCTCTGTTAGAGACCAAAGCTCTTCTCCAGTTGTTATTTCATTACAAGATTTACAAGAATGCCTTGGCGAAGAGTCTTTGAAATATGGACAAGATCAACACTATGATTTTATATCAGCTTTTATAAAGTCGATTCGAGGATCAGATCCCGATGCGGGGCTTTTTTGGATGAATAAAATGCTTTCCTTAGGCGAAGATCCTAGATTTATTGCTCGTAGATTAATAATTTTAGCTAGTGAAGACATAGGACTAGCAGACCCTATGTCTTTATTGGTTGCAAATGCAGCTGCCCAAGCTCTTGAATTTGTTGGAATGCCAGAAGCTTCTTTAAATCTAGCTCAAGCTGTTATCCATTTATCTCTAGCACCTAAATCAAATAGCACAACCACAGCACTAAATAGATCAAAATTTGATAGCGAGTCTTTGAATTTGGTTGAAGTTCCAATTCATCTAAGAGATGCCCATTATAGTGGAGCCAAAAAATTAGGGCATGGAAGTCAGTATCTTTACCCACACAATTATCCAAAAGGATGGGTAGAGCAAGTCTATTTGCCTCAAGGGGCCAAAGGTAAATATTACCAGCCTTCTAATCATGGCAAAGAATCAGTTACCTATAAAGAGTATAAAGACATGAAAAGTAACTAAAAATATATTTCTAAATAGACTTTTAGTTATACCAAATCATCAACTAGGTCATAATTAGTTGTTTTGGTCTTTGTTATTTGATAGTAAAGACGATAGCAACAACAGCAGTTAGATTGATGCATCCATGAGCTATTATGTTTGTTAAAATATTGCGATTTCTTGTATAAAACAGCCATGATAGATACATACCTGTCAAAGTCAAAGGTATAAATTCTACAGGTTCGAGGTGAGCTAGACCAAATATAACCCCTGAGATAATAGCTGCAGGCCAAAATGTCAATACTCCACCACTTTGTCTAATCAAGGAGTTAAACAAGAAACCTCTAAACAGCAATTCTTCACAAATTGGAGCTATTACTACAACAAAGAGAATTATTAATATTAGTTGATTTGGATGACTCTTTATAAAAGAAGTAATAACTACATTATCTCTAGGGATTCCAAAGTGAAAAATACTGTTTATCCAACTGGTCAATAAAGAAGATCCAATTTGAATCACTATTACAGCAAGTACTATTTCAGCCAAAGTTTTGCCGCTAGGACGCTTTAAATTTAAAACGAGATTATTTTTATTAATAAGAAAAATAGCTGTGATTCCAAATAAAATTTCAGCTAGTGCAGACAATCCCAGAACTGACCCTACACCAAAAGAAGCTATCATCTTCGAAGTGTTGAAATTGTAAAATACTAAAAGTCCAATTAAGGAAATAATTTGAGACCCTAGAAATACTCCTATGGTAATAATTAAAGTACTTAGTACTTTGAATAAAGGTCTGATTCTTTTACTTGAATTTGAGCCTTGGGTTACTATATCTGGCTTTTTGTTTGGCAAGTCCAAATTTTACCTTCAACTATTAGGGTGTGAATAAGGATATATTGATCTTTTTATTGCTTGTATTGATTTAATCAAAATATTTTATCTTGATTAAAGAAGGCTTAATTTTCAACCTTGATTTAAAATAAAAACAAAATTTAGCTGTAATACCAAAGATTTTTTCAGGAACATATTAATATCTCGCTGTGTTAATGTTAGAACTGCTTAAGTGATTAAGTTGGTTTTTTCAAAGTTTATGCTTTAGAACTTTACTTTATGGTAATTTCAAAAGGTTTAAACGTTTAAGATTGATTGTAAAATAAGAATAAGTAATTCCTCGCAACTGCTACTTGAAGGAAAATGAGCTTGCCAGCTCTTTATATATGAGACTTTTAGGTTTTTAAAAAATGGATGCAAATAAACTACGTCAAGCTTTTACCGATTTTTTCGTACAAAAAGGACATGTCTATGTCCCTTCTGCCAGTCTCATACCAAATGACCCCAGTTTGTTATTTACAGTAGCAGGTATGGTTCCTTTCAAACCATATTTTTTAGGATACGAAACTCCTCCTTATAGTCGTGCAACTAGTGTCCAAAAGTGTTTTAGAACCCCAGATATAGATCTAATTGGAACTACCTCTAGACATCTAACTTTTTTTGAGATGTTAGGTAATTTTAGCTTTGGTGATTATTTCAAAGAACAAGCTATTGTTTTCGCGTGGGAACTGATTACTGAAGTATTGAAATTAGATCCAAATCGCCTTTGGATAACGGTACATTTTAGCGATCAAGATGCAGCCGATATTTGGAAAGATGTAATAGGTATTCCTTCTGATCGCATTCAAGAAATGGGAGAAGATAATTTTTGGGAAATGAGCAAGGGCAGTGTAGGGCCTTGCGGACCTTCTTCTGAAATATATTATGATAAAGGAGAATCATTTGGATCACCCGGAGGTCCAGCTGTAGGTGGTCAAGACCGTTTTGTTGAAATTTGGAATCTAGTTTTCATGGAGAGTCATCGTTTGGTCGATGGATCCCTAGAAGAACTTCCTAAAAAAAATATAGACACTGGCGCAGGGCTAGAAAGAATTTTACCAATTGTCTCTGGTGTAGATTCCATTTTTGAGACAGATCTTTTTAAATCTATTATTGAAACTGGTCAAGATTTAATATCAAGTCCCTACGGTAGGGATGAATTTGTAGATGTTAGTTTGCGAATAATGGCCGATCATGCCCGTTCTATTGCTTTTTTAGTTACAGATGGAGTATTTCCATCAAATGAAGGCCGAGGATATGTACTTAGACGTCTAATTCGTCGAATGGTCAGAAGAGCCCAACAACTTGGAGTGGATAAAATAATAACTCCTACTTTGGTCAGTTCTGCTATTGATACTATGGAACTTGCTTATCCTGAATTAGGTCGTAGTAGGGATTTTATACAAGAAATAGCATCCAAAGAAGAAGAACGTTTTCGTCAAACCCTAAAAGCAGGTTCTGCAATGTTAGAGGCAGAATTACAAAATAATCAGACAAAGCTTAGTGGAGAGATTGCTTTTAAGCTTCATGACACTTTTGGTTTTCCAATAGAGCTAACTAAAGAAGTTGCCGAAGAAGCAGGGGTCAAAGTAGACCTAGAAGGTTTTGAAGCTGCAATGAAAAAGCAGCGTAGCTTAGGTCGCAAAGTAACAAAAGAATCGCTTGAAGAACTTGATGGGAACTCTCAGCTATATAGAGGTTTGGTTGAAAGTTTTGGAGCAACTAATTTTGTAGGATATGATTCTTTTGAGGTTGACACTAGAATTTTAGCAGTTCTAAATTCAAAACAAGATCCTTCTAAGGTTGAAGTTTTTTTACAAGATAGTCCTTTCTATGCTGAAGGGGGAGGACAAATTGGAGATAGTGGAATAATAAAAACCCAAACTGGCACTATACGAGTTACCAATACAGATTCTCCTTTGTCAAATTTGCATCGTCATTTTGGGATGATAGAACAAGGTGAAATTAGCCCAGGTCAAAAAGCCCATGCAAGTATTGATATTCCTAAGCGCCAAGAGATAAGGCGTAATCATAGTGCAACTCATCTGCTTCATTGGGCTCTAAGGCAAGTTTTAGGTCAACATGTTCGTCAACAAGGATCCTTGGTAGAACCTAATCGATTGCGCTTTGACTTTACCCATTTTGGACCTTTGACCCCTCAACAAATTCAACAAGTAGAACAACTTGTAAATACTTCAATATTGGCAAATGAGCAAGTAGTTATTAATG
>JAJYPT010000144.1 GCA_021795135.1 Actinomycetes bacterium | reverse complement strand
ACTAAGTCCTTTTCTTTCAGTATTGATTATTCCTAATGCTCCATATTTGCTGTTAGTCAAGCTGCAAGCTGTGCTTACAATTTTTTTAAGAATCACAGATAGGTTTACTTCTGAATCTATAACTAATACAGCTTCTAATATTGCTTGAAGGCTTTCTAAATTATTTTTATTTCTTTGGGACATATTTTAAATTCCAAGTCAAATTAGTAGTTATTTAAGTAATTAGGCAGCCTAAGTGCTATTTATCTCAAATTCTTTCTATCATTCATTTGGATCAAAAGTTCTTAGAGTAATTAAAAAGAACTGGAATAGTTATTTCCGACATAATTATTTTTTATATAACAGGATTTTAGTATTAGGGGTAGTTGTAAGACCAAACTGCGAAAAGTGATATTTATATTTAGAAATAATAAAAAAGGATATTTTTAATCAATTATTCAACTCGCAAAGCCAACTCCTCGAAGTCTATAAATTTACTGCGTGGGTAGATAATACATTTAAAAAATTCAAGAGCATAAATCAATTGAAATACTAATCAATGTTATGGATAAGTGGGTTTGATGCCCAAGTGAAAATATTTTGTAGATAACAAGCTATTATTTATGATAAGTCGAATAGGGTTGGTCAAATGTTAAATAAATTGAACGCTAAGCATAGTTTTAAATTTACGATGAGAACACTTATTAAGCGGAGTTAGCATGGATTTGATTGATATTTTTCTTGTAATTGTTGTAGTTGCTTCGATCATCCATGGTCTTAAACTAGGAGCCACTGTTCAAGTGTTTTCCTTTGGAGCTTTTTGGATCGGTCTAGGTATAGGTGCCCTAATTGCTCCTTTTGTTGTGTCTTATCTATCTACTCCTTTAGAAAAGGCTATAGGTTCTATTATTATTGTGTTTGGGTCCGCATCTATTTTGGGTAGTTTCGGTAGGCGCTTGGGAGTTAGTTTGTGGAAAGTAGTTCGACGGATCCATCTAGGAAGCCTTGATGCAATCTTAGGGGCAGTCGTGGCAGCTGCAGCATCTTTGGTGACTGCTTGGCTTGTAGCTTCTATGCTGGTATCGGTTCCTTTGCAAACCCTTAGTTACCAGATTCAAAATTCTTCTATATTGCAAACCCTTGATACGATTCTCCCACCTGCCCCTTCAATTTTTTCTCGTATTCAACAGCTAATAAATACTCCTGGTTTTCCCTCGGTTTTTGCTGGAATACAACCCGGTTTTCAAGGACCTGTAAAAATAGCTGGATCTTATGTAGTAAATTCTGCTGTTAGCCATGACGCTATATCTACTGTAAAAATAGTAGGAATTGGCTGTGGTCAAATCCAAGAGGGATCTGGCTTTATAATATCTCCTCATTTAGTCATTACAAATGCCCATGTGGTAGCAGGGATAACTACGCCAGTTATCCATGCTAGGAATGGAAATTTTCGTTCCAGTGCTATTTACTTTAATCCTAATTATGACTTAGCAATTTTAAAAACTTCTGCTACTTTATTTGGTCCTCCTTTGAAATTAGATCCTCATCTCGTTCCTAGGGGGACTCAAATAGCAGTGCTTGGATATCCAGGAGGAGGACCTTTTACTGCACTGCCTGGAGGAGTAATGACAGAATTTAGAGCTGTAGGAAGAGATATTTATGGAAGAGGCCTTACTAATCGTGCAGTTTATGAAATTCAAGCAAATGTAGAACCTGGCAATTCAGGAGGACCTATGGTTACATCTAATGGGACTGTATTAGGTATAGTTTTTTCCAAATCTACAGCTCAGAAAAATGTAGGCTTTGCTTTAACTTCTCCAGGGGTGCTAAAGAGGATAAAAATAGCAGAATCGCATCCTTCATCGCCAGGTACTGGAGCTTGTACTAACTAAAAAAGTAGTTTCAGAAAGAAGACTATGTCTGTTCCTTTAGAAGATTATGCACTTATAGGAGATACACATACAGCTGCACTGGTGTCAAAAAATGGATCTATAGACTGGTTGTGTTTGCCCAGGTTTGACTCCCCAGCTTGTTTTTCTGCCCTACTTGGAGACGAGTCTAATGGTTTTTGGAAGATTTCGCCAAAATCAAAAGATGTCACTATCAAAAGACGCTATAGAGGTAATTCTCTAATTTTGGAGACTGAGTACGAAACCCATAGTGGAATAGTCCGAGTAATTGACTGCATGGCCATACGAGATAAACACCCCGAAGTTGTTCGCCTTGTGGAAGGGGTAAAGGGACGAGTTCAGATGCAAATGGAACTAGTTGTAAGGATGGACTATGGATCTCAAATTCCTTGGGTAAAAAGCGTTGATGGAAGTTTAAACATGATTGCAGGTCCAGATGGTCTTTCTTTGTGGAGCTATGTCGAAACCGAAGGTAAAGATAAAAAGACTTTTGCTCATTTTAGTATTTCAGAGGGACAATACAGACCTTTTGAATTAGTTTGGTATCCCTCATATGAGGCTCCACCTCGTCCTTTGGATGCTCGTTTTGCAGTTGAAGATACCCAAAAGTGGTGGGAAGACTGGGCGAAGAAATCTGAGTATAAAGGTGAATACAAAGATCAAGTAATGCGTTCCCTGCTTACTTTGAAAGCTCTTACTTATAAACCAACAGGAGGAATAGTCGCTGCTCCTACTACTTCTCTTCCAGAACAACTAGGAGGTGTTCGCAACTGGGACTATAGATACTGTTGGCTTAGAGACGCTACTTTTACCTTGTTATCTTTTATTAGTGCTGGATATGATGAAGAAGCTTCTGCGTGGCGCGAATGGCTACTGCGAGCAGTAGCTGGAGACCCTGAAGAGATGCAAATAATGTATGGAGTAGGCGGAGAGCGCTCTTTGAGGGAATACGAAATAGAATGGCTTGGGGGATATGAATCTTCTAAGCCAGTGCGTATAGGTAATGCAGCCTATGACCAGTTTCAATTAGATGTCTATGGTGAAGTTATAGATGCAATTTTTCAAGCTCGAAGAACAAATATGGCTCCAGATCCAAGTGCATGGGAGCTTGAAAAAACTATAATTGGTTTTTTAGAAACTGCTTGGCAACAACCTGATAATGGAATTTGGGAGGTAAGAGGTTCAAGAAAGCATTTTACTCATTCCAAAGTTATGGCTTGGGTTGCTTTTGATAGAGCTATCCAAAGTGTAGAGAAATTTGGATTAGATGGTCCAATTGACAAATGGAAAAAGATTCGACAGCAAATACATGATCAGGTTTGTGAAAAAGGTTTTGATAAAGAAAGAGGTACTTTTACCCAGTACTATGGTTCAAAATCTTTAGATTCTGCTTGTTTGATGATTCCTCTGGTTGGTTTTTTACCACCCAAAGACCAAAGGATCAAAGGAACAGTTGATGCTATTCAACGCGAGCTTTGTAAAGACGGGTTTTTATTACGTTATAGTGTTTCATCAGCCGAAGTACAACAAGTAGATCCATTGCCAGGACAAGAAGGTACATTCTTGCCCTGTTCTTTTTGGTTGGCAGATGTATTAGCATTGATTGGACGAAAAAAAGAATCAGAGACTATGTTTAAAAAGCTTTTATCATTAACAAATGATTTAGGTCTTATATCTGAAGAATATGACACTATAAATAATCGTCTTATCGGAAATTTTCCTCAAGCTTTTACTCATATCTCGTTAATTAACACCGCAATGGGTCTTTCTCCTCACCATCGCGGTGCTTCTGATTCTCGTTCACAAAACTAATTGCTTTTTAGAACTTGATCCAATTGCAGCGGAGGGAGTGGGATTTGAACCCACGGTGCCAAAAGGCACAACGGTTTTCGAGACCGCCCGATTCGGCCACTCTCGCATCCCTCCTAGTTGTAGACACTAGTTAATTTTGAAGCCTTTTTTTTCTAAAAAACTCACTAATAATCAAAGAAGATTCTTTTTCTGCTGAAACATCCAATTCAATTTTTAAATTATGGTTGAGTCTAATATCTTGGCAAAAATTATATAAAGAGCCACAAGCTCCACCTTTTGGATCTGGGGTAGCAAAAACAACTTTATCTATTCGTGCTGCTATTATTGCTCCAGCACACATAAGGCAGGGTTCTAAAGTAACGTATAAAGTCGCATTGTCTAAATGCCAACTTTGAAAAATTTTACTTGCTTTTTGTAACAGAAGAATCTCTGCATGGGCAGTAGGATCTTTTTTTAGTTCTTTTTCATTATGAGCCTGGCATATGATTTTGCCATCTACAACCAATACCGCCCCTATTGGAACATCGTTGTGATTCATAGCTGCACGAGCTTCTAAAAGTGCAGTTTTCATAGGTTCAGGCATGAAATTATTCATTAGTTTTATTCATTATAAAATCTCATCATTAGATTATATTTATACAAGAGAGTATCTTTATTGCCTGGAAAATTAGTTTAGCTATACTTTTGGAAACTATAGCTTCTAGTTTAAATATCAAAAAGATTAACTTTATCTATTTCAAATTAGTTCAAAATACCAGATTTTTTAAATTGAGTTAATTTTATTAGAAATTAGTCTAATTATTTATTGTAATCAGTTTCAATCGAGTTCTTTGATCCAACAGAAGAAGTTATCCAATTGAGATATTCAACGTTACCGCCTTTTATTTCAAGGGCAACTAGTTCAAAGGTTTCATAAGGATGTATAGCTTTTAGAGCATCATTTAAGACAGTTAATAATTTTGTAGTGGTTTTTAGAACAAGAAGAGATTCTTCTTGTTCGTTGACTTTATCTTCCCACCAATAGATTGATCTTACTGCAGGGATAATATTTATACATGCAGCCAATTTTTGTTCAACAATTGAGCGTGCAATTGAAGTTGCTTTATCTGTTGGAGTTGTAATTAAACATACTAATGTTTCCAAAGAACCATCTTCTAAAGACATGTA
>JAJYPT010000143.1 GCA_021795135.1 Actinomycetes bacterium | reverse complement strand
TACGTCTTTGAGCAATCCTAAATTAGAAAAAGTAACCACCCTTGCTTCTCCTAACCCTTCAATATCCATAGCAGATTTAGATGCAAAATAAGCTATACGTTGAACAGCTTGAGCAGGACAATCAATATTGACACAAAAAGTATCAGATTCTCCTTCTAGGCGGACCAAAGGGCCCCCACAACTTGGACAAGTAGTTGGGAAAACCCAAGGTTTTGCATTTGGATTTCTCAAAGAAACAACTGGAGCTACAACTTCGGGAATTACCTCCCCTGCTTTTCTTACCACCACCATGTCTCCAGGGCGCAAATCTTTTATAGCTACTTGATCTTGGTTGTGTAAAGTTGCCAAAGAGACCCTAGATCCTCCTACAATTACAGGATCAAGTTTTGCAAAAGGAGTAGCTTTGCCTGTTCTACCTATTGATACCATTATTTCTAACAACTTCGTTGTTTGTTCTTCAGGTGCAAATTTATAAGCTATTGCCCATCTTGGAGCACGAGTTGTAAAGCCAAGATCATTTTGTTGAGCTAAATCATCAACTTTTATTACCACACCATCAATTTCATAATCTAAATCGTGTCTATGGTCTTGCCAGTATTGGCAAAATTCATAAACTTTGTCCAAAGTATCTAAATAAGTAGTATGGGGATTGATCATAAATCCAATACTGGATAGCCAATTTAAAGATTGGATATGTGAAGAAAATCTAATTAGTGATTGTGGAGTTATTTGACCAAGTTGATAGGGCCAAAATCCTAATTCTCTTTTAGCTGTAACAGAAGGGTCTTTTTGGCGCAAAGATCCAGCGGCAGAATTTCTAGGATTTGCAAATAAACGACCTCCTGCTTCGCCTTGTTTGCGATTCAACTCCTCAAATGCAGGAATTGGCATATATACTTCTCCTCTTACTTCAACTACTGAATCAGAAGTATTTTCAGGCAAAGAAATTGTATGGGGAATAGCTCTAATTGTGGCAACATTAGCAGTTACATCTTCTCCTACAACCCCATCTCCACGAGTAGCTGCTTGGGTAAAATTTCCATTTTCATATTTCAAAGAAATAGCTAGACCATCAATTTTTAATTCACAAACAAAACCTACTTTGTCTCCTAATGCTTTATCAATCCTTTGACCCCATGCGAGTAGTTCCTCTTTTGAAAAAGCATTATCTAAAGACATCATTGGAACCAAATGACGTACTGGAGTAAAAAGATTTTCTTTTCTAAACGTAGCTACTGCTTCGAATTCAGATAAAGCACTTCCTGTTGCATGATCTATAGCAGGACCTATGTTTTGAGTTGGAGAATCTGGACTAAAAAACTGAGGATATTTTCTTTCTAAGTCTTTTAATTCGCTAAATAGCTGATCATATTCAAAATCAGAAATATCTGGATCATCTAAAACATAGTATTTGTAATTATGATGTTCAATTAAGCTGCGAAGTTGTTCTATTCGTTTGCTAATCTCATCAAGGTTTTGCTGCTTTGACATGTTATTTTGTCCGAGTCACCAAAGCTGCTCCTATAACTTGGTCATCTTTGTAAAAAGCTACCGTCTGTCCAGGTGCAATTACCCGGTGGGGTTGTTCTAAATTCAAATATTGTCCTTCAAAACTTGCTGCAAAGGTTTGCCCATGAGCACTTGGCTGTACTTGAATTTGTTCACCAACAGGTATTGGCATATCGGTCCAAGTAATAGAATCAATTGATATTTTATCTACCAATATAGCCTCTAGGGGTCCTACTTTGACTTGAGAGGATTCAACGTCTATAGAAACTGCATAATGACGTTGTTTAGCTAGCCCTGTTCCCATTTTACGACGCTGACCTGGAGTTACAAGCTCTAGAGCATCTATGTCTCCTATTTTTTCTCCAGTTTCAAAATCTACTAAAGTACCTGGATTTAACTTAATATGTTGAGATAGGAATCCTTGGCGACCTTGTTTGGAATTAATAAAGCAGACATCTTGACTATCGGGTTTATTGGCTGTGCGTAAACCCAACTGGCGAGCTTTTTCACGCACTTTATCTTTGTGCATCTCTCCTATTGGCAACAATGTTCTAGCCAAACGAGGCTGATCTAGCATAGAGAGCACATAAGATTGGTCTTTATTTGGATCTTTACCTCTAAGTAAAAGATATTTTCCGTCTTTGTTTTCAATCCTGGCATAGTGTCCAGTTGCAACTGCATCAAATCCCATTTGCATTGCTCTTTTTAAAAAACGTTCAAATTTAATGTGTCGATTACATTCAATACAAGGATTAGGTACTAGACCATGGGCATGAGAATCTACATAAGGATTTACAACTTTTTCTTCAAAATCATCGGCGAAATTGAAAACATGATGAACTATTCCAAGTTCGTTTGCCACCCTTCTAGCATCATCTACATCAGAAACAGAACAGCATCCAGAATCACTTGGACCTCCCCATAGCTTCATGGTTGCACCTGTGACTTGATAGCCTTTTTCTAACATCAAAGCTGCTGTTACAGAAGAATCTACTCCTCCTGACATTGCTACTAATACTTTCATCTAAGCCCTCCTTGTGGGCCATTAATCCTTTGAATGGGTTTTGCAGGAGTAAAATAACCATCTATTTCTACTACTTGGCGTAACTGCTGAACTGCCAAAGGTATGTTTTCTAAAGCAAAATCTATTTCTTGTTCAGTCGAACTAGCACCAAGTGAGAACCTAATGGCACCTTTAGCTTGTTGTTCACTAAGGCCTATGGCCATCAAAACATGACTAGGCTCCAAAGCTCCACTTGCACAAGAAGATCCAGCAGAAGCACAAATACCCATTTCATCCAACACCATCAACAATGCTTCGCTTTCTAATCCGTCAAATAAAAGATGACAATTATTGGCTGCTTTTTGTTTTGTAGAAATTGTTTGCCAAACTCCATCGATATTTTGCAACAAACCTTGTGTCAATTTATCTGTCAAAGCAGTTACTCTTTGTTGAACTTGGTCTGCATTAGAGATTACTTGATCTATAGCTAATCCCATTGCAACTGCTCCAGCAACATTTGGAGTTCCACTTCGTTTGCCTGATTCTTGTCCACCACCGAGCAATAAAGGGTGCAATTGGATATTTTTTTTAGCTATTAAAGCACCAATTCCTTTAGGACCTTGAATTTTATGTGCGCTGATAGAAACAAGGTCAACTTGAGAGATAATCTTTTTGACATCTGTCCAACCAAAAGCTTGTATTGCATCTGTATGAATTATAGCTTGTGGAGATTTTTTCCTAATTATTTTAACAATTTGTTCCATTGGTTCTATAGTGCCAATTTCATTATTTACCAACATCACTGACACTAATGCCACATCTTTATCTAGCTTAGATTTTAAATAATCCAGATCTAAAATACCATCTCTATCTACTTTTAGTAGTTCTGCCCCTTTGGCCATAGCTGGTTTCAATACTGCAGAATGTTCTATGGGGCTAACTAAAATTTTTCCACCTTGGGCAGCATTTAGAGCTAGATTATCTGCTTCGGTTCCTCCGGAGGTAAAAATAACTTCAGCTGGTAAAATCTCCAATGTATCAGCTATAAGTTCTCGTGAATTATCCAATGCCGCTCGAGCTGCTCTTCCTTTTGAATGCAAAGCGGTTGGATTTCCCAAGTCTTGTTCCAAAGACTTTGTCATTATCTCAATTGCTTGTGGCGACATTGGAGTTGTCGCAGCGTGATCTAAGTAGGCAGACATATAACTTTAAGCATAGACCTATATTTGAAGTGCTATTAAAGATGACTCATCTTATTTATAAGTTTAATTCCAACTTCTCTAAAGTTGACCTTTTCAAGGCCAGTTCCTAAAAGTAGTAGATTTTTTACCCGGCGCAGTAGATGATAAAGAATTTAGTCGCTCTAGCACTAGCCCCACTTGACGCTTACTAGTAGAGCCTACCATTTTGTTGTTTTCATCCATCAAAAGCACTACATCATTATCTGCTAATAGTCCAAACACCTCCAGCGCAGGAGTATTTACACTTTGTTTAGGTAATTCGTCTATTGGTCTCATTACCTCACCTACTGTTGTGTCTTGTCGAAGTTCATTTGGAGAAGTTCCAACTACATCATCGGCCAAAACTACTCCAATTGTTTGTCCATCGCGCTCTACAGGAACAGCATCAACATGGTAACGTAAAAATTCAGCCTGGATTACCCAACGAACAGATACATCTTCTTCTACTGGTTCAACTTGATCACCAAGCAATACAGAAGCAGGTTTATCAAATAGCACTTCTTCTACCCAAGCTCTAGACATCTCTGCTGTGGCGCCTTCCCAAAGAGCAAAACCAATAAGTGCTAGCCACAAGCCTTCAAATTCAGCTCCTTTTGCTGTTAGGATATCTAAGATCCCAAGAGCCATCAAAGCACCAGCAAATCCTGCCCCAACCCGAGCCGCTATGCGGATAGCTTTAGGACGATACTTAGTAATTTTCCATGCTATTGCTTCAAGGACATGGCCTCCATCTAGAGGAGCTGCTGGTATAAGGTTAGTAGCTCCCAGCAATAGGTTCATCCAACCAGCTTCTCCACTAACTTGGGCGATAGCAGCTATGCCAACTTGATTTGCCAATAAGGTCAATAACCAAAATACGATAGCTAAAGCTAAATTTATAACTGGTCCAACTAAGGTAAACCAAAATTCTTGGACTGCATTAGTGGGTAGAGAAGCTGTAGTGGCCCCTCCAAAAAAATACAACACAACCACTGAAACTCGCAATTTTAAGAATCTACCAACCAATGCATGTCCTAATTCATGCAAAAGTATAGACCCCAGTAAAAAAGTCGTCACCAAAAGTGCCATTAGGGCTGCTATATATTGGCTATGATGAAAAGCCGTACTGTATCTAACC
>JAJYPT010000142.1 GCA_021795135.1 Actinomycetes bacterium | reverse complement strand
TGAAATTGAGATTTGGACCTCGGCTAACTCTGAAGTCGGTCGTGCTATGGAATCTACTCTATCTACTATTGCTTTCAACCCATTAGACATGATGGTTGATTCAGGTGCTCGTGGTAACTCTCAACAAGTTAGACAAATTGCTGGTATGAAAGGATTGGTCTCTAATCCTCGTGGAGAAATGATCCCAAGACCTATCAAGTCTTCTTTTAGAGAAGGTCTTTCGGTTTTGGAATACTTTATTTCAACCCACGGTGCTAGAAAAGGTCTCGCTGATACAGCTCTAAGAACCGCTGACTCTGGTTACCTTACTCGTAGATTAGTCGATGTTTCTCAAGAACAAATTATTAGAAGCCTTGACTGTGAAACATCTAGAGGAGTATGGATGGGAGACATACGTCCCGATGAGCTCGGAAGGCGTAGCTATCTAGAAACTAGAATTTTTGGACGCATGCTTGCTGATCCAGTTTCTCTATCTGATGGTACAGTTATTGAAAAGGGAGTTCTCTTAGGAGAAAAAGAAATTACAGCCTTGAGAGACGACCCCAAGGTAGAAAGAATAAGAGTTCGTTCGGTATTGACTTGTGATTCTACTCATGGAGTTTGTGCAAGTTGTTATGGAATATCTCTTGCTACTGGTCGTTTGGTCGAACTTGGCGAGGCTGTAGGTGTTATTGCAGCTCAGTCTATTGGAGAACCTGGGACTCAGTTGACAATGAGAACTTTCCATACAGGTGGTATAGCTGGGGAAGATATCACCCATGGTCTTCCAAGAGTGGTTGAATTGTTTGAGGCTCGTACTCCAAAAGGAGCTGCAATTTTAGCTCGAATATCGGGAATTGTGCGAGTTGTAGAAGATGAGACTGGTCGAAAGGTAAGCATTATAGGTGATGATGGTACCGAAGATGTTTATACGGTCTCACCTAGAGCTCATTTAGAAGTAGTAGATGGAGATGAGATTCAAGCAGGGGACTCTTTGGTAGATGGACCTAAAGATCCAAAAGAATTAGTTGAGATAAAAGGTATTAGAGAAACTCAACAATATTTAGTGGAAGAGGTTCAAAAAGTTTACCGAGATCAAGGTGTGTCTATTCATGACAAACACATTGAGTTAATTGTCCACCAAATGCTTAGGCGAGTTTTAGTAGCTGAATCAGGCGGTTCTGTCTTTTTGCCTGGAGAAAGGGTTGATTCTAGAATTTATGCAGGAGTCAACCGTGCTTTGGTGATGCAAGGTAAACAACCTGCTGAGGGACGCCCTGAATTAATGGGTATAACCAAGGCATCTTTAGCAACTGAATCTTGGCTTTCTGCAGCTTCATTCCAAGAAACCACAAGAGTTCTCACTGAAGCTGCTATAGAAGGTCGTTCAGACCAACTGCTTGGATTGAAAGAAAATATTATTATCGGAAAACTCATTCCTGCAGGAACTGGTATGAGTCAATATCGTAAAATTAATCTAGAAGCCCCAGAAGCAGAACATATGCCTTTTTGGTCTTCAGAAGATGAAGAAGATAAAAAAGACTTATCTGATTGGCTTGCTGGTGGCGGAAGTGCTAATCAAAGCGATATTTCGCATTGGACTTCTCAGTCTAAAGGACATGGAGGTTTACCAGCGTCTTAATATTTGATTGCCGCTTAGAGTTTAAAGATTTACTATATAAGATCTGGGCGTAAAAATTACGCCCAGATAAAACCTCAAATAGATTTCCGGAGTTTTTTTTGCCCACTATAGCTCAATTAGTAAGAAAGGGACGTTCCTCAAAGCAGTCTAAGACAAAGACGCCTGCTCTTAGAGGTGCGCCTCAAAGAAGAGGAGTTTGTACACGTGTCTACACTACGACTCCTAAAAAACCTAACTCAGCTTTACGTAAAGTAGCTAGAGTTCGCTTAACAACCGGGGTGGAAGTAACTGCTTACATACCTGGAGCTGGACACAATCTACAAGAGCATTCCATAGTTCTTGTACGTGGAGGTAGAGTTAAAGACCTTCCAGGTGTTCGTTATAAAGTTATTAGAGGAAGCTTAGATACCTCTGGTGTAAGAGATCGTAAACAAGCTAGAAGCCGTTATGGCGCTAAGAAGGATTAGTAAAAATGCCTCGTAAAGGTCCTGCGCCTAGGCGCGATTTGATGCCTGACCCTATTTACCACTCTTTGTTGGTAACTCAATTGGTCAATAAAGTTTTAAGTAGCGGTAAAAGAACTTTGGCAGAAAGAATAGTTTATTCTGCTTTAGATATAATTCGTGAAAAAACAGGAAATGAACCCATCTCTACTCTAAAAAGAGCTATAGATGGTGTCAAACCTCAACTAGAAGTTCGCAGCCGAAGAGTTGGTGGAGCTACTTATCAAGTTCCAGTAGATGTGCGTCCTCGACGTGCAACTACTTTAGCTATCCGTTGGATAGTGGGCTATTCTCTTCAGCGCAGAGAAAAAACAATGGCTGAGCGCTTAGCTCAAGAGCTTTTGGATGCATCCAATGGAATAGGTGCAACTGTGAAACGCCGAGATGATTTACACAAGATGGCAGAATCTAATAAAGCTTTTGCCCATTATCGTTGGTAATTTTTCACTTGACACAAATAAAAAGAATTTTTCTAATGAGAGAAGTGATTTCTAATGGCTAGTGGCCTCAAAAGGGAGTTCCCTCTAGACAAATTGCGCAATATAGGTATCATGGCGCATATAGATGCAGGTAAAACTACCACGACTGAACGTATTTTGTATTATACCGGTAGGAATTACAAAATTGGTGAAGTTCACGAAGGTGCTGCAACTATGGACTGGATGGTCCAAGAACAAGAACGTGGTATAACTATTACCTCTGCTGCAACTACTTGTAAGTGGAATGGAACTGTAATAAATATTATAGATACTCCAGGTCACGTAGACTTTACTGTTGAAGTGGAACGTTCTTTGAGAGTTCTAGATGGGGCAGTGGCTGTATTTGACGCTGTTGCTGGTGTAGAGCCTCAAACCGAGACTGTATGGCGTCAAGCTAATAAATATTCGGTTCCTAGGATTTGTTTTATAAATAAAATGGATCGCACGGGAGCTAATTTTACTCGTGCAGTAGATATGATCAAAGATCGTTTAGATGCAACTGTTGCTGTAATACAGCTTCCCTATGGGGCTGAATCAGAATTCAAAGGTATCATTGACCTGATCAACATGAAACTTCGCATTTGGGAAGAAGGCATGGGAGATCAGTGGAGTGAACAAGAGATCCCTTCTGATATGGCTGATGAAGCTGAAGCTGCTCACCATGAATTGATTGAAGTAGTGTCTAATTATGATGATTCAATCATGGAAAAGTATCTATCAGATGAGCAAATAACTCCAGAAGAGATGATCAAAGCAATTCGTAAAGCCACTATTGAAGACCAATTAGTTCCCATTCTTTGTGGATCGGCTTTTAAAAATAAAGGTGTTCAAGCTTTATTAGATGCTGTAGTAAATTTCTTACCAAGTCCTTTGGATATACCTCCAACTGCTGGTACTGACCTAAAGGGTATAGAAGAAATTTCTAGGCCTGCTTCTGATGAAGCTCCTTTTTCAGCACTTGCTTTCAAAATCATGACAGATCCCTTTGTTGGTAAATTGACTTACCTTAGGGTCTATAGTGGTTATTTAGAAAAAGGCTCTACTGTTCTAAATTCGACTAAAGATCGTAAAGAACGTATAGGGCGTATGTTGGAAATGCATGCAAATCACCGTGAAGATAGAGAATTCACTCACGCCGGTGATATCATAGCAGTAGTAGGACTTAAAAATACCACTACTGGAGATACTCTTTGTGATATCAATGATCCAATTATTCTTGAATCCTTAGACTTTCCTGAGCCAGTTATCCATGTAGCAGTAGAGCCAAAGACAAAAGCAGATCAAGATAAGTTGTCTAAGGCGCTTTCGGCTTTGTCTGAAGAAGATCCTACTTTCCAAGTTAGAAGTGATGAAGAAACTGGACAAACTGTTATCTCAGGTATGGGAGAATTGCATCTAGAAGTTCTTGTAGATCGAATGTTGAGAGAATTCAAAGTAGATGCAAATGTAGGAAAACCCCAAGTTGCATATAGAGAAACTATAAAAAATCCTGTAGAAAAAGTTGAGGCCCGATATGTCCGCCAAAGTGGTGGTAGGGGTCAATATGGACACGTAGTTCTAAACCTGGAACCAACTGGTCCAGGAGGCGGCTATGAGTTTGTAGATAAAATAACTGGTGGAGTGATTCCAAAAGAATACATCCCAGCAGTCAATGCTGGAATCCAAGAAGCTCTTAGTTCTGGGGTTTTAGCTGGATATCAAACAGTAGATGTTAAAGCTACTCTAGTATTTGGGTCCTATCACGATGTAGACTCTTCAGAGATAGCTTTTAAAATAGCAGGCTCAATGGCTGCAAAAGAAGCTGCCCGTAAAGCTAAACCAATATTGTTGGAACCAATAATGGGAGTAGAAGTTGTTACTCCTGAAGATTATATGGGTGATGTAATCGGAGATTTGTCATCCAGACGAGGCAAAGTCGAAGGTATGGAACAACGTGGAAATAGCCATGTAGTAAGGGCTTTAGTTCCACTTTCTGATATGTTCGGCTACGCTACTGATTTAAGGTCGCGAACTCAAGGGCGAGCAACCTATACAATGCAGTTTCATTCTTATCAAGAAGTTCCTGACTCTATAGCAAAAGAAATAGTTGCCAGGGTCAGAGGCGAATAAGTAAAAGTTAACGTCGACGTAAAAATACGTCGCTAGAGTAAGTGGAGTTTCTTTAATACATGGCCAAACAGAAGTTCGAGCGCAATAAACCTCATATTAATATTGGCACCATGGGCCATATCGACCATGGCAAGACGACCCTAACGGCGGCCATCACCAAGACCTTGCA
>JAJYPT010000141.1 GCA_021795135.1 Actinomycetes bacterium | reverse complement strand
GATTGATCCCCAAATTATCCTAAGTGCTATTGATGTTCGCATAAGTCTTGCAAGGGATTTTTTCAATAATAAGTATCGACCAGATGATATTAATATTTTAATAGTGATACCACAAGGAGATGACCATCCCTTTATCACTAAGTTAGCAAATCTTTTACATCCAAAACCAATTGTGACAACAGTGCCTAAAAATTGGCGATCTTTGGATGTAGATACTCAACTAGTTATTTGAAAGGTAAACGTGCTGGAGCGCTTGGATGAGCTTGAAAAAGAATATGAACAGGTTCTAAGGGAGCTATCTGACCCAGCTACTTTATCTGATCAATCTAAATTAAAAGAAGTCTCTAAAAGACACAAAGACTTAGAGGCAATAGTTCAAACTTATAGAAACTATAAAACAGCTCTTGGAGATTTAGAAGTTGGGCGAGCTATGTATGAAGAAGCAGACCCCCAAGAGCGTGAGATGTTGCGTTCTGAGATAGAGTTTTCTGATTCTGAGGTAAAAAAACTTGAAGAAGAGCTCAAGGTTTTACTTCTTCCTAAAGATCCAAACGAGGGTCGTAATGTAATTATCGAAATCAGAGGCGCAGAAGGTGGAGAAGAAGCAAATCTTTTTGCGAAAACTTTATTCTCCATGTACAGCCGTTATGCTGAGCATATGGGTTGGAAATTGGAAGTTTTAAATATAGATCCTTCTGAAAGAGGTGGATTTAACGAAGTTACCTTTTTGATTAAAGGACAAGGTGCTTGGACTCGCATGAAACATGAAGCTGGTCCTCATAGAGTACAAAGAGTGCCTTTGACTGAATCCCAAGGTAGAATTCATACCTCTTCAGCCACTGTGACAGTGTTGCCAGAAGCTGAAGAAATAGATGTAAATTTAGACCCCAATGATCTAAAAATAGATGTCTATCGCTCAACTGGTCCTGGAGGTCAATCGGTAAATACAACTGATTCAGCTGTAAGGATAACCCATATCCCTACAGGAATTGTAGTAGCAATGCAAGACCAAAAAAGCCAAATACAAAATAGAGCAAAAGCTCTTCAAGTTTTGCGTTCCAGATTGCTAAAAGCCGAACAAGATCGTCAAGCTAGTGAGTTATCTGAACAAAGGCGTAGTCAAGTTGGAGGCGGGGGAAGATCTGAAAAGATTCGAACCTATAATTATAAAGATAGCCGAGTAACTGATCATCGTATTGGACTTACTCTACATCGCTTAGAAAAAGTCTTAGAAGGCGACCTAGATGAGATAAGCGATGCCCTTTTAGCTGATGAAAGAGCCCGCCAGCTCCAAGCAAGACAAGAAGATGAAAACTAGTCCAATTCCTAGTTGGAAAAATCTAATTTCTAAAGCTCAAGATCTAGATCTATCTAGTCATGAAATAGTACATATTAGTTGTTTTGTTGCAAATCTATCAAAGCCAGCTTTGTTTTTAGCATTAGAAGATAGACCTACCTATAGTCAATATTTAGAATTTGTTAGTCTTGTTGAACGAAGACTCAAAGGTGAACCTCTCCAGTATTTGCTAAGTAGTTGGACATTTCGCTCATTAGATCTTTATCTAGATTCACGAGTTCTAATTCCAAGGCCTGAAACTGAAACTTTAGTTGAGTTGGCTATATCTGAGATAAAAAAATATTCACATTTGAAACTAGTCAAAGTAGCAGATTTGGGAACTGGGTCTGGAGCAATAGCTTTATCTGTTGCAAAAGAAGCAGAAAATGTAAAAGTATTTGCAACAGATGTTTCTTTAGATGCTCTTGAGGTTGCAAAATTAAATTCAGGTAGGGTTTTGAGTCAAAAAGAACAGAATAAAATAAGTTTTTATTCTGGCTCTTGGTGGGAGGCTTTTCCTGGAGAATTAGAACATAGTTTTGATGTTGTTATATCAAATCCTCCTTATTTGAGCCAACTAGATATGGAAACAATCGAAGAACAAGTTCTTGATTGGGAGCCCCGGTCAGCTCTATATGGAGGAGATTTTGGTACTAGGGATTTAGATACAATTATTTCTAACTCTCCTAGATGGCTTAGTCGCCCTGGCTCATTGTTGTTGGAGATAGGAATAACCCAAGGCGACCATATCAAAGAACTTGTTTTTAAAAATGGCTTTGATTCAGCTGAGATTATTTTTGATTTAACTAACAGACCCCGGTTTTGCCTAGCTCGGATGAGTAGTTAAAATTTTCCAAACAATTGAGTAAAAATTTGTTGTATGAAATCCACTTTTAGAAAATTTTCTAAAAGTGGATTTCATTTTAGTTTTACAGCCCAGTTACAACAGGTTGTTCTGTTCCAACTTGACCAGGAGCTTCTCCATCTAAGATTTGTTGCATCTCTGGAGTAACATATCCACTGGCAACTCCCCAGTAGTAACTAATAAGACCAATTACGATAGCTAAAACAGTATCTAATGGGAATGCAATAACGGGAGTTTTGAGGGGTCCAAATCCTCCATAGTAGCTCAAAAATAAAGTTCCCATAGAGAAAAATATGAGCCACCAGGACCTATTTACAGCTTGTTTTCCTTCTGGTCCCGAAGATGCCCATACCACTAGGCTAAACACAACTAGTTCAACTAACATTTCTGCAAAATATAATAAAAATGCAGGATGGTCTTTTAGTGGCAAAGTACTAGCTGCTAATACCCATCTTCCATTTACCTGAGTTGCAATCCAAGCTATTAAAAATACCAAACCTAAAGGATAAGCAACAGCTGGCTTCATCCAGTTTCGCTGAACTGCAAATATCCAAGTAAATAAAGGCAGTGATACAAAAACAGCTGCTATTACATTTACAAGTACTGAATATCCGGACCAATATACAACCAAGGAGGCAGACAAGAATCCAACAGGAGCTAAAATTCCAGCTGCTGAGAGACGAAATGGTCTATTTAGTCCCGGAGCTGTTTTTCTCATTACACTAAGGCTGACTCCACCCATGGTGTAGGTCAAAACAGTAGCTGAAGAAATAAATCCAACTAATTGATACCAGCTTGGCAAAGGCAAAAAGAATATACAACCTATGATTAAAGTTCCAATCAGAGAAGCAATAGGAATATTAAACTTATTCATCTTTTGGAACAATTTAGGCAAATATCCATCTATTGACATTCCATAAAAAGTACGAGTTCCAGAACCTAGATATATATAACCAGTTCCAGTTGGAGATATCGCTCCATCTATTAGTAACAAAACCGCAAAAGCAACTAATAGAGGTACTTGGGCTGCTTTCATGATGTGATAGAAAGGAGCTGCTGCCAAAGTTGTGTTATTTACCAAAGAAGCCCAAGCTCCTGGTTTGATTCCTAGTTTGGACCATACTATTCCCCCAGTAAAAGATACTTGGAGTAAAGCATAAAGAATTATTCCAGTCACAACAGAAGCAATGGTTGCTCTTGGAACATCTTTTTGAGGATTTTTAGCCTCACCACCATAATCTAAGGCTTGTCTGAATCCTAGATAAGAAAAGATAATTCCAGTAGTTGCTATAGCGGAAAAAATTGGCTTTATTCCAAGAGGGGCAAATCCTCCAAAAGCTGTGAAGTTGGATCCATGAAAAGATAGGGCAAATAATAAAATAAATGTCAAAATAGGAATTATAAATTTCCACCAAGTTATTATATTGTTGAATTTTCCTAAGAAATATATCCCTAAATAATTAAGCCCAAAAAAGAAAATCATAAGAACTATTGCCATCAAAATTCCATTAGGCCAAGTCAAAATAGCAACTCCAGCTTTGGTGGTTACTAAATCTAGTCCTTTGAGATATGTAGATGCATAAGAAACAACAGCTTCGGCTTCTATAGCAGGAACTGTAACCCCAGTTAGAAGATAGGCCCAGCCTAAAATAAAACCTAGGTAACCTCCATGTGTTAGATGTGGATACCTTACAATTGCACCACTTCTAGGCAACATTCCAGATACTTCAGCATAATTTAGGGCAATAAATAAAACTAAGACGCCGCCAATTATCCAAGAAATAACTACCGAAGGACCAGCTACCGAATCTGCACTAAGGGCAGCTAAAAGCCATCCAGAGCCTATAATTCCACCCATGGATAAAAAAAACAAATTCCAAAATGAAAGAGATTTACCTAGATTCTTATCTGCTTCTTCAAAAGTTGGCTTTATAGCCATCAATAACCCCCCGGGTGGCTTGTATGTTCGATATTAACAGCTATTGCTTTGTAGATGTTGTTAATAGTTTTATTTATGTTCATTTTCTAATAATGTGAAAAGTTTGTGTCTTGATTGTTTTGAAATTGTTAATCCTATTTAACAAACTCCTTTAGGGATTCCTCACTGATCAAAAACAAAATATTTTATTTATTTTAGCTAATTTAGAATCTTCATTACAAGAGTAAAAATTTGCTCAATAGGTAAAAAGGTATTTTTTATAAAATCAAAACTCATAGAAGTTTTCTTTAGTCATTGATCTATATGTTTTGGTTTTGCATATTTAAAAAATCCTAATGAGAGAAACTGTATTGAGGAATTTTTTCATTAGGATTTTTTATCACCTTTGAGTGTGTTTATCCTTTTTGATAATTCTTGTATTATTTAAAAGGAGTTGAAAAATAATTTAGGATCTTTTAGGTTTTTCTAAAAACTATCCACTCAGGGTTTTTTCTTAAGTGATGATTAGCTAAGGTATTGAAAAGGCAAATGTAAAAACTTACAACTCAAAGCCTAGAGTATATTTTTTCAAAAATTTCTAACAATAAAGCTATTGGATGGTTCGTATCTAGATATGAGGGCCCATATATCTGAGTTTCCATCCTAAACAGGAGAATCAATGCAAGAACTTGAAAAACAAGATCCACAGATATATGAAATAATCCAACGGGAAATAAGTCGCCAAAATTCCACCATAGATCTAATT
>JAJYPT010000140.1 GCA_021795135.1 Actinomycetes bacterium | reverse complement strand
TGTTATTGGCGACAATGACCCGTTTAGCTCTCAATGTTAGTGCTACGCGCTTAGTTCTTCTTGATGGTTATGCAGGATCTGTTATAGAATCTTTTGGTCATTTCGTTGTAGGTGGGTCAATTGTCGTTGGTCTTGTTGTATTTCTAATTTTAATAATTATCCAGTTTGCTGTAATTACCGCTGGAGCGGGAAGAGTAGCAGAAGTTGCAGCACGATTTACCCTAGATGCCATGCCTGGCAAGCAAATGGCTATAGATGCAGATCTAAATGCTGGAATTATCAATGAAATAGAAGCAAGACGGCGACGTGAAGAAATATCTGCAGAATCTGACTTCTATGGCGCTATGGATGGAGCATCTAAATTTGTCAAAGGAGATGCGGTTGCAGCAGTAGTTATCACTATCATCAACTTACTCGGCGGCTTTGCTGTTGGTGTTTTGCAAAAACATATGCCTGTAAGCCAAGCTATACAAACTTATAGCTTATTGAGTGTAGGAGATGGATTAGTATCACAAATACCTGCATTGTTGCTATCTGTCTCTACCGGTCTTATAGTCACAAGAGCTGCGACAGAAAATGAACTTAGCACAGATCTACTAACTCAATTTGGCAAACAACATCATGCCATCAAAACCGCTGGGGCAATTATTTTTATCTTAGGTCTTATTCCAGGATTACCTACGGTTCCTTTTCTCGCAACAGGAGCAACTGCCTATGTTTTGGGGAAACGAAGTGAAAAAGCATTTCTCAAACCTGTTCTAGAACCAACTACTGAAATAATAGAAACTCCTACTGATTCGCCAGAAGCCTTAGCCCAAGAAATGAAAGTTGAACCCTTAGAACTAGAACTGGCTTTTGACCTAATCGACCTAGTAGATCCAAACCAAGGTGGAGACCTCTTGGATCGGGTCAAGGCACTGAGACGTAAAGTAGCAGGAGATTTAGGACTGGTCATGCCTCCTGTAAGGACTAGAGATAATCTAGATCTTCCAGCTGGATCTTATGCAATAAGACTACATGGGATAGAAGTAGCAACTGGAACTGCTCCTCCTGGACGAGTGTTGGTAATAGGAGACAACTTAGAAGCTTTACCAGGAGAATCTACTAGAGAACCAGTTTTTGGCTTACCAGCTAAATGGGTTCCAATTGAATTACGCCAACAAGCATTGATTTATGACACTACTGTTGTGGAACGCTCTTCCATCTTGACTACCCATCTAAACGAAGTGGTACGAATACATGCTGGCAGACTCCTAACAAGACAACAAGTCAAGTCTTTATTAGATACCATACAAACTACAGATCCAGTAGTAATTGAAGAACTGAATTCTGCTCAAGTCAATCTAAGTCAAATACAAAGAGTCCTTAGAGAATTATTAGAAGCAAGAATTCCTATACGAGACCTTGTCCCAATTCTAGAAGCAATATCAGAAAGAGCTAGATTAAGCAACGATCCAGAAGGATTACTAGAAGCTGCTCGCGTAGCTGTTGGACCTGCTATTTCTGCTCAATTTATTCAAGATGGGAAACTACCTGTTTTTACCCTAGATGCCTTACTTGAACAACATCTTATCGATTCTCTTAGACCAGGAGAAGATGGATCAGTATTAAATATAGACCCTCAAAAAGCAGAACAAATACTATCTAAAATTGCCACCAAGGCCGAAGAAGCTGAACAAAAAGGGATCCGAGCAGCTTTAGTCTGTTCGTCAAGGCTACGTCCAGCTTTACAAAAACTAGTTCAAGTTACCTCACCTCATTTAGGGGTCCTTTCGATTACAGAATTGGGACCCCAAGTTCAACCTAACCGAATTGGAGTAATAGAAATTGACAACCCAGCAATCGTTTAAGGGAGCTTCTTTAGAAGAAGTATTGAAAAAAGTAAAATCAGAAGTTGGCCCAACAGCACGAGTCACAAAAGCTGAAAGGACCCTCAAAGGAGGAATAGCAGGTTTTTTTGCCAAGGAACAATTTGAAGTTATAGTAGAAATCCCCACTGAAAAACTAAATACTTCTTATGAAGCAAAAACTGAGTCAACTTATAAACAAGAAAAGGAGACAATTAAGCCTTCTAATCTTATAAAAAATCAAGATTCAAAACTAGACTCTGTTGGATCACTATCTGATAGTCCTTTCGATAAGATTATGACCGAACTGACAAAACAAGCCGATGAAAAAGACTCTTCATTCGATGAAACTTTAACTTACAACAAAGATTATAAGCTCAATAAAGATATCAAAGACAAAAAACAACCCAATGAAGAAAGTGTAAAAAACTTCAACTTCGACAAAGATGATTTAGAATCTTGGTGGTCTTTATCCCAAGAACAGTCTAAAAAAATAGTATCTCCAAAATTGCCTTTGGAAGATGGAAACCATACAGATCTTCATTTACCAATGGACCCCCAACTAATTAGTAAATCCTTAGCTCAATTAGGGCTACCTCCTTCTTTGATCCCCCCCCACGCCAGTGCAGAAGGAATAGCAACTTCTTTGCTTCACACTCTAAGCTATCTACCAATGGCATCACCACTACCAAAAAAAGAGGGATCGGTAGTAGCTGTAGTTGGTGATTTGGAAAATTCATGGGAATTAGCTCAAGAAGTAGCTGAAGATATGAAACTAGATCCTACCAATATCTACTTAGCCCAACTTTCCAAGTTTCAACAGAAACTCCCAGGTAGTCGCCTACTGGTATCTCGATTAGGTACTACAATCGAGCCGCAATAGTCTTTATGCGGGAAAGTGGATCAACTACACCAAGCATCTGGTAGATCTCTTTGTGATTGGTCTCAGGTGCACCTGAGTGACGAAGGTGGTAGACAATTCCTTTGTCATTGGTGACTACCATGGTGGAACGGCAATGGGTGGAGAGCTCATCTCTGATTGTTGACCAGCGTCTTTTGTCACCGTGTTGTATAAGCGTTAGTTCAATTTGAGCCAGAAGATGATAGGCAAGAACTGAGATAAACAGATGTGCTGCTGTTCTACTTGCCAGCTGGTGATAGATAGGTCTTAGTCCAAGGTCGCTCTTTAGATCCCTGAAGGCGTCTTCTACTTTTACTAACGTCATATAGGTATGCCAGATTTCTTCTGCACCCAGTTCATGGTGGCTGGTATCAATCACATAGCAGCCAGCGAGAAGATCCTTATTGGCTTTTTCTGTCTTTTCGACTACCAATAGATCAGTTACCTTATCGAAGCGTTTTTTGTTGATAATTTGTCCATGGTTTTCGTGATAGACAAAGCTGATGTCATATGAACTGGTAGCTCTTGGGTACTTGGACTTGATCCTTCCCAGTTTCTCAGCTACTTTTTCACTTTTTGAGATAGAGCTCCTATGAATAGATGCCCTAAGGACCTCGATCTCTTTTAGAAACCTAGACGTTGCTGAAGTCGTTATTGCCTGGTCCTTGTTCTTTCTACCCGCACTTTTACAAAGTACAACACAGCTGGCATCTGTTTTGATCTCCTTTAGCCAAATCGGTGATCCGCTGTGGTCTGTAATTTCTGAAAAGCCCTCCATTTGTCTAAAGTGGTCTTTGTATGCACCCGTCTTGTTAGCCCGTTCAATTACGACATAAGAGAACCCACGTTGTTTTAACAATGTGAGATTTGCAGCCGTTGCAATACCTTTGTCCATCACAATCGTTGGAGATATTTCGCTAAACAGCGAGCCACTGTCCAGCTCTGAAAGGCTCACCAAAACATCATCTAAAGTTCTTGGTTCAGATATATTGCCCTCATATATCTCGCAATATAGCGGCAGTCCACGATGATCTACTAAAAGTGCAAGTGATACCAAAACACAGTCGGAGCGCTTCTGTTTGGAATGACCTCGTTTGGCTAGATGATTAGCTTTGGCATTGCCTTCTAAGTAGGTGTTAGTTAGATCAAACAAGAAGAGCTTTTTCTCAGTTGGATAGAGCTTTGCTGCTGAGGAGTAAAGACCATGTTCGATCTTTTCTTTGTTGGCATAAAGGACATCGGCGATTTCGTATACCTTGTCCTTGTGGAATTTCCCGAGATCAATGCCACAGATCTCGGCCAATGAGGAGTGGCTTTTGATCCACTTGTGGGTTTTGCGGTCAGATCCTGGGGCTATAAGTCTTGAAATAATGACGGCTTTAGCAGTAGTTATGTCTTTATCTCTCATACCACATGAAGCCAAGATAGTCTCAAAACCCAAACGTTCATAAAAGCTGTTTGCAACTATTTCAGGACCATGGCTTCTAGCTAGGGTTGTAGTAGCAGTTGACAGATCTACAGTTTCAAAATCAGCATTGTTTTGTCTTTGTGCCCTGATCGCTTTAGAATCACCGCGAAACTCGTACTTTGTCATTGCAAGATCAGTAAGTCTGGCAATTATAGGATCACCTTCAAAGAAAGACTCCACCCCAGATAATCTCTGTGCAATTGCAGCTGCTAATTCAGGCCACCGTGACTTATCCAGGTCGAGCTCAGTTAGAGTCATTATAATTTTTTGCCTTGGGCCAGCTTCGCTTCGATAAGACTCAACCAGTTGATACTTGGTATAGATCTCTCCGGTTTTCTTATTTGCCGTCTGGACCTGGCGTATATACATAGGTACAAGTCTAGACCACACCTACCCCAATTACAACTTATAATAACATATATATAAGTTTTAGGACACTACATTTACGATATGAAGAATCCTCAACTCAACCACCAGCACTTATGTAAACCAGACCGGCTCAAATTGACCAAAAATGGGGCAAAAACAAGCTAATTCAGAGAGATTTTGCGAAACTTGGGTTAGCCTCTCAGTCAAACAAAATGCCAATAAATCTTACCCAGTCCATAACTTCAGCCACTGATGCTAAAGAAAAAGTTATCAAACACAAGTCTGAAAACAAGTCAATGATAGTTGTAGTTGATTTA
>JAJYPT010000139.1 GCA_021795135.1 Actinomycetes bacterium | reverse complement strand
AACTGGTTATTAAAAATCTTGTTCAAGTTTTATTAACCTAGCTTAGCTATTTTAAAGCTCTCCTGCTTGGCAAAGTTATTACATCGTAATAGTCATAGCTTCTTGAATGAATTTTAGGCAATAAAGAAAAAATGGGAACCTTAGTTGATTTCTTGACGTTTAAAGAAGCAATGGAGGTAAAATGAATAATTCTTGGATGGCTAATGGAAAATGCAGGCAATTTCCTGCAACGACATTTTTCCCCAGTGATGGGGTAGGCGTAGAAGTTGCTCGCCGGATCTGTGCAAATTGCGAATCGAAAGAACCTTGCCTTGAATACGCTCTTGCTAATCATATAGATCACGGGGTATGGGGAGGAACTTCAGAAAGAGAAAGACGCCGAATCAATCGGAGACGAAGACTAGAATTAATTGAGTCTGTAAACAATTAGTAATAACCTACAAACATTTCAACTATTTCCCTAGACTCATCCCCTATCCTTTGCAAAAGGCTTATGGGATGAGGTTTAGGGATAGATTTTGCAATGACTGCTAAATTGCTCGATGAATCGTCAGCAACTAAAGTATATATACAAGGTCCTGCTTGCCATACAAGTACTTCTCCTCCTGCCCAGTCATAAGAAGAAGCTTTTGCATATCCTAAATTAATCTCTTTGTTCATATCGATATGAGGAAGTTGAGATAATTTTCCAACTTGTTCAAATACTGAAATAGTTCTCAATCCATCAGAATAAACTACTTCAAGTCTTTGCTTGGTCTTTAGAATCTCTACTCTTTGATAACCATTTGCTAAATGAGTAGGAGCTTGATATATAGAGGGTAAGTCTTTAGTAGAAACTTTTTGAAAGGACTTATAATTATGACTAAGTGCTTTTGAATTTGGCTTTGAAAAACTAATCTTTTCAAAATACATCGAACGAGTCAAATATCCTTTTACTGAAAAAAGTTGACTCTTGAGAACAATACCGCTAGCAGTATCTACCCATACTTTTTCTACTATATGAGACCCTCTTTTTATATCTATTTGACGAGTGGGACGTCCGGCTATTTTTATACCTGGTTTATATATAAATTGATACTTGGAACCCACAGGAGGCAAATGAGAAAGATTTGCTATACGTACAATTTCTTTAGATCCCCTTGGAGATGAAATCAGTATCTTTCCACGAATGTCTTCTATGCCCATTTTGGATTGATGATAGTGCTTATGGCTCCCCCTCCATTTGAAAATAACGGTTCCACTAAAATTATTTTTGCTAAATGGAAGTGGTGAAATAGTAGGACTTTGGGCATAGCTATTGCCAGGTACAAACACCACTAACATTGCTATGAAGCTAGCTAGAAAAAATTTGTGCTTTAAAAAAACCATCTATTGACTAGTACCTAAAGGAGCTACTTGAGACAAAGGATCCCTGCCAGCAGGAGTTGAGGCATGTAGGCTAGCTAAATGATTGATAGGGGGTGAAACAGCAGGTTGTCTTGGTATAAGCAATACTAAAGCTAATAGTAAAACAACAAAACCAAGTCCTAATAAAACAAAATTTCTTATATGTCTGTTTTTAAATTGAAACATAAAAACAGCTGGAGGTTCCACTGGCGCTAATCCTCGCAATAGCTGTTTGCTTTTATCTAAGGACATAAGTTCATTAGTACAAATATCACAATCTATTAGATGCCTATCGATATCTGCTCGTTGAGTTGGTTCTAACTCTTCATCCAAATACGCGCTCAAAGAATCACCATCGGGATGATTAGAACTTATACTACATTCAAAACTATTCATGCTAAGGCCTTCCTCAACATGGCTCTTCCTCTATAAATTCTACTTCTCACTGTACCTACTGGAATCGCTAATATCTGACTTATTTCTGAATAAGAAAGCTGGGCTATGTCGCATAAAATAACTGCAGTTCTAAACTCCTGGGGTAGCTTCATAAGAGCTGCTTGGATATCTTTTGGAATTCTATGAGCAAAAAGAACTTCTTCAGCCCCTGGAGAAGGTTCTATTACTTTATCAGGATTATCGGGAAAAAAAGCTACAGGTCTACGCTTACGCCTTCGAAGTTCATCAAAATAAGCATTTGTAGCTATTTTACTAAGCCACGCTTTCATAGATCCACTTTGATAATTTACAAGACCTTTGCGAACTCTCAAAAGGGTTTCTTGAACTAAATCTGCAGCATCATAGTCATTACCAGAAAGACGAAAAGCAACCGTGTACAAAAATCCTCCATACACTTTTGCTACCTCCTCCCAATCAGGAATAGAATTTAATTCCTCAGGTTTTATAACGTCTTTTGCATTGGTTTCGGTTCCTGAATTTTCTTCAATTCCTGAAGCTTCTTCCATCTCGGGCATTATTGCCCAAAAGAAATCAGATTTAGAAAAATTTTTAACTGCTGTTTTGGATCCATGTCCAACATGTGATGCTTTATTAAAAGCCCTATTCCAAATATATTAGAATTATTTCTAAATTCTAAGGATTTGCTAACCTTTGTAAATTCATTCAATTCTTCTAAAATCAAAAAATGTTTCAACTTAGTAGGATTTGAATCTTGTTCTAAATTATATCCTTTTAGAGATTGGCTATTGCCAATAGTAATGAGACCCTCAACCATATTTCTCATTTCATATATGAACTGACCCTGTACCCACAATGGAAGGTTAGTTTTTCGCCACGGAAGAGGAAGCGACATTGCTTTGTCTAAAGTTATACTTTGTCCCTCAAAGCTAAATGGTCCTCCTCCGAATAACCCATTGAATACTTTAATGGTTTGTTCTAAAAATTGCCTGTGAGCTAGTTGAGAAAATTGCAAACCAACATGAAGTCTTCCTTTACATATTAGATCTGTTGTCACTAAATTCTTAGCCAACCAACTAGCAGGTCTGATAAAGGGATCTAAAATTAATCCTATTTGCAAATAAGATGTCAATTGACAAAGATAAGACCCAACAAGTAAAGGATCCAAACCAGAATTAGAAGTTATATTATCTTTGTGTTCAAAAAACCAAATAAAAAAATCTTTTTTATCTAAACCAACAATAATGTCAACTAAGTCTTCAAATTCTTCTTCTGATAAAGAATTATCTATTACTAAGCCCCATGCCATTTTCTAAGCCTAGAACCTAAAATTAAATAAGGATTTAGAGAAAGAACTTAAATTATTAATTTTTAAGTAAAATTATAATAATGATAGAAGCAGCTATAAATATTAGCGAAGGCAAAAATAAAGCTCTAGTAGATAAACTCTCTAAACTAAATTCTACTTTGGACACCCATAGTGATCCATACCATAATCGCTCGGTTATCACCCTTGCCTGTGAGCCTAAGCAATTACAACTTGATATAGCTCAACTAGTTCAAATGGCAATACAAACTCTAGATCTAAGCACTCATCAAGGAGTCCACCCTAGATTTGGGGTAGTAGATGTAGTCCCATTTGTTGATTTAGATAATAATCTAGATCTCTCAAGAGCAATTGAACAACGAGACCAATTTGCCAAATGGGCAGGAGAAGACCTAGAAGTACCTTGTTTTTTGTATGGACCAAGACAAAACGAATCTACTCGAAGCTTACCCGAGCTGAGAAAAGGTGCATTTGTTGACTTTCTACCTGATTTTGGACCCCCAAAACCTCATCCCAAAGCCGGAGCAATTGCAGTTGGCGCCAGAGGAGTTCTTATAGCTTATAATCTATGGCTCTTAGAACCTGATCTAGAAAAAGCACGAGCTATTGCGAAAAAAATAAGATCTAAAGACCTTAGAGCGTTGGGAATTCAAGTAGGAAATCATGTACAGGTTTCTTTAAATCTAATAAACCCCTATTGTTTTGGGCCAGAAAAAGCTTATGACTTAATAAGTACTCATGCTCAAATTGCAAGAGCTGAACTTGTTGGCTTAATCCCAGAAAAGATATTGACCAAAATAAATCCCACTAGATGGGAACAATTGGATTTATCACAAGAAAAGACTATTGAGTCAAGACTAAAATCAAAAATCCTAAGCTGATTTTTTTGATCTTGCTAATGCTCGTTGGCGCCGAAGGCGTCTTCTTTCTCTTTCACTTGTGCCTCCCCAAATACCAAATTTCTCGCTGTGGGCCAAAGCGAATTCCAAGCAAGGCTCTTTTACTACACAACCTTTACAAACTTCTTTAGCTTCTTTCGTAGAAGCTCCCCTTTCGGGAAAAAAAAGCTCAGATTCTATACCTAGACAATTAGCCTTTTTATCCCACGGATTATTCAATAAAAGCTGACTGAAATTTTCCATGGCTCCTCCTAATTGCAATGAAGTAATTACAATGATGTTATTCTCTATTGAATTAACTTATTGTGCAATAGCAGAGAGGCAATTATTACTTTAGAATCTTTAATTTACCAGCTCAAAGAGATAAAAAATTTTAGCCTTTGACAACAACTGCAAGATAGGAATCCACCTGATTACAATAGACCCTGAAATTATAAGTTCCTGGTACAGATAAGCTTTGAGAAAAACTAAAATAACCGTCTTTGGTAACAGTAGAAGCATTAACACTAGGATAACTAGGTTGGGACACAGGAACAGAAGAGCCGACTTTGGGAGATAGAATCACTATTGGTTGCAACTGTCCATCTGCTATAGAAACCACAGTTCCATTTACAACAGGATTGCCTTGAGAATCTACAACCATTCCTGAAATAGTAAAACTTTGATTCGTCATAATTGGTTGAGTAGGTCCAACCAAGTCAATTTTATAAGGGATTCCTAAATTTGTACTAGAACCAGATGTACTAGAGCCGGAATTAGAAGTAATAGAATGAGGTCTAGAACTAGATGTAAGGCTAGTAGAAGTTTTTGTTATGACTGTACTATTTGTTACAGTCATAGGAGGTGTTATAGATACAGGAGGAGTTGTTACAGATCTAATGTGAGAAG
>JAJYPT010000013.1 GCA_021795135.1 Actinomycetes bacterium | reverse complement strand
CTCTATTTTCTTCCAAGGCCTCAGATGCAGGTTCATCTAAAGAAGAAAATAAAATAGTTGAATGGCGCAAATCAGGATCAGTTGCAACATCGGTCACAGTCAAAAGAGACAACCTCTGGTCAGAATCTGAAAGACGTTCTATCTCTTCTGCTACAACTTCACGAAGCAACTGATTGACTCTTGCCACCCTTGGATAACGAAGATGCAAATTAGATTTAGAAGAAGACAACTTAGTCACCTAACTTTCTTGCCTGTTTGAACCTTCAAACATATCTTGGCCTTTTCCAAAATTCTAAACTTTTGCTACTTCTCGTTCCTCGAAAGTTTCAATGATATCTCCATCTTTTAGATCTTGGAAGTCAGAAAGACCTATTCCACATTCAAAGCCAGTTTGAACTTCTCTAACATCTTCTTTAAAACGCTTGAGAGAGTTGATAGTACCTTTCCAAATTACGACACCTTCTCTAAGGAAACGCACCTTAGAACCTCTCGTAATTACACCAGAACGTACGTAGCATCCTGCAACGGATCCAACCCTGGGAACTCTAAATACTTCTCTAACTTCAGCTTCACCTGTAACAACTTCTTCAAATTCAGGAGCAATCATTCCAACCATTGCAGATTCTATATCTTCAATGGCTTTATATATAATCTCATATAACCTGATATCAACATCTTGAGTCTCAGCTAATGTTCTTGCTTTTCTATCTGGTCGAACATTGAAACCGATAATTGTTCCATTGGAAGCTGCTGCTAGTTGAACATCATTTTCAGTAATTCCGCCCACAGCTCGGTGGACAAAGTTTAATTTAACTTCTTCACGTTCTAGCTTGCGAATACTTTCTGTCAAGGCTTCTAATGAACCTTGAACATCTGCTTTGAGAATTAAATTCAATGTGGCAGTTTCTCCACGTTGGATTTGTTCAAAAATATCTTCTAATTTAGCGCCAGCATTTCCTTGAGCATGGTTTATAAAACGAAAACGTTGTTCTCTTGTTTCAGCTATTTCTCTAGCAGTTGAAGTATCTGCAGTTACTCTAAATTCATCCCCTGCATTTGGAACAACTGTAAAACCAAGAATTTGAACAGGAACAGAAGGTCCTGCTGTTTTTACATTGACACCTTTATCGTTGATTAAAGCTCTAACTTTACCCCATGCTGCACCAGCTACTAAAGAATCCCCTACTGAAAGAGTACCTTTTTGAACCAATACTGTAGCTACAGGACCTTTACCTACATCTAAGTTAGCTTCTAACACTACCCCTTTTGCACGTCCTGTAGGATTGACTTTTAATTCTTCTACTTCTGCAACAACTATGAGTTGTTCAAGCAAATCTTCTATTCCCATATTTTGCAAAGCAGAAATCTCTACAGTAATTGTATCGCCACCCCATTGTTCTGGCACAAGCCCATGTTCTGAAAGTTGTTGCATAACTCTATTAGGATCAGCATCTGCGCGATCTATTTTATTCATAGCAACTACTATTGGAACTTCAGCTGCCTTAGCATGATTTATAGCCTCAATAGTTTGTGGCATTACCCCATCATCTGCGGCCACCACCAAAACAACTATATCGGTAGCTTTTGCCCCTCTTGCCCTCATAGCAGTAAAAGCTTCGTGACCAGGAGTATCTATAAAAGTTATATGATGCCCATTTTTTTCTACCTGATAAGCACCAATATGTTGTGTTATTCCTCCAGCTTCGCCTTCAACAACATGAGTTTGGCGAATGCGGTCCAAAAGTAAGGTTTTACCATGATCAACATGTCCCATAACGGTTATAACTGGAGCACGAGGTTCTAAGAGATCTTCATCTTCATCTTGCTCGTCAAAGTATTTTGCTTGGAGTTCTGCTTCTTTTTCTTCTCCTGGATCCACAAGACGAACTGTTGCACCAATTTCTGCTGCAAAAAGCTCTATCATGTCATCGGACAAAGATTGGGTTCCAGTAACCATCTCTCCTTGTAACAACAAGAATCTAACAACATCTCCTGCTGATCGATACATCTTAGGGCCTACTTCTTGTGCAGTAGAGCCTCTTTCTATGATCACTTCATCGGTAGGTATTGGCGCGCTAGAAGGAGTATATACCGTTGGCATTGTAGGTTCTAATTCTTCAAAAGTCTTCCTACGCCTACGAGATTTTCTCTGAGGTGGTCTACCTCCTCTACCAGAAGGACCTGAGCCTCCTCTGGTTCCAGTAGGACCAGAACCACGATTACCTCCGCCACTAGCTGGAGATCCACTTCCTCCTCTTGGGTTAGAAGAAGGACTACTTGGTCTACCTCCTCCAAATCCCGCCCCTGCTCCAGAAGAACCAGAAGGACGCGAAGAATTATATCCTCCTGAATTTCCTGACGGAGAAGATCCTGTAGAAGGACGATTATTATACCCAGAACCAGACCTTGGTGGACCAGACCTTGGTGGACCAGATCTTGGAGAACTAGACCTACCATCAGAAGAACGTCCTTCTCCTGTTGGTCTAGAACCTTGTCCTGAGCGAGGTGGACCACCTTGTCCTCCTGAACGAGAATTAGACCCTTGAGGGGACCCAGATGAAGATGGGGGTGGACCATTACGAATTTTACCTCCAGGGGGAGGTGGAATAGGACGTCCCGTAGCAGAGCGAGGTGGACCTCCAGGGGGAGGTGGAATAGGCTTGCCACTTTGTCCCATCATGGGACCAGGTCTACCAGGAGGCTGGTTTGAACGATTTGGCTGACTAGGTCCTCCCTGTCGACGAAGTGAACCCCTAGGAGGATTTTTCCCTGTCGGACTAGCAGAACCTCCTCCAATTTGGTTTTGACCTTGGTTTGAACGAGGGTTTTGACTCCTGTTATTTTGATCTCTAGAGTTAGTGTTGCCTCTAGGAGGTGAAGAAGTCTCTTGCTTTGTAGTCTCTTGTTTTTCTTGTCCTTTGTTCAAACTAGAATCTTGTTTAACTACAGAACCAGAAGTGGACTGAGAAGCTTTATTTGGCTCAACTTCTGATTTGGGAGCCGGATGCTTTACTTCTGAGGTTATTACTTTCTTAGAACTTTGCACATCAGAAGGTGTTCCAGCATGGACAGAAGGTCTTGATGAAGAAATTTCTTTCTCATTTGCTACCTTGGATGTAGGCGCGCCTGAAGAAGCCGGTGAGTAAAGATGAGCAGAAGGATTTGTAGGGTGAGAATCTACAGGAGGATTTTCAACATGCTCCTCTTTTTTCTTTAGTCCCTCACGATCTGCTTTGCGTCTTACTCGATCGGCTTGAGCCTCTTCTATGCTTGATGAATGGCTTTTTACGCCTATGCCTAATGCTGAACACAAATCAAGGGCTTGCTTATTGCTCAGCCCTAATTCTCGTGCAAGCTCATAAACCCGGACTTTTTTGGACAAGTGAAACTTCAGCCCTCTCCGTCAATCTTTTCAATGGGGACAATACTTAATTATCCCATAATCTTTATTAAAACAAAACCTGGTATTTTCCCTTGTCAAGAAAGGGAAAACTTATTGCGACATGATTACTTAGAATAAGTTCTTGTCTCTAAGAAAAATTAAGTCAATATATATACATATATATTACCAAATATAAAATCTTTTATACACAAGCTAGTCTCGTATGTCTTATGGTTGATTACATCTTTTTATTACATCAAGACTTTACTAGCAAGTGTTATTAAATCTTACTATAGGACGCTATGGTCCTACCCCTAAACAACAATGTTTTCTCAACATTGAAATTTAGAAAATATGCATCAGGACTAAGCTTGTTATTTAGCTTTTAGTCTTTCAATTTTTTTACTAATTCTTGGACTTGGCTATTGCTAATCTGGCAACGAAAAGCCCTATTGAAAGCCTTTTTCTTTATAGCTGTTTGCAAACAAATTTCTGATTGAAAACAAAGCCAAGCCCCCCTACCTGCAGAACTTCTTCCCAGGAGTAATTCTCCCTCGGGAGTTTTTACTATACGCAATAATTTATCTGGCGAAGTTTTTGTCTTGCATCCTATACATGTACGTAAAGAATTAATAGCCTACACCTTATTTGTCTATAGGGCTATCAGCTACAGGAGAATCAGTCAAACTAGAAGTAGTATCAGGTTTTTCTTTTTCTTCAGTAGATGAATCTGGCAAAGGTAGTTCTTGAGAATCATCAACGCCTCTAGACCATTGTTCTGCTGAAACTGCTTCACCACCTTCAGCAGGTTCCCATACCATTTCTCCGCTTTCGCTTCTGACCCATTCTCCTTGAGCCCAATCTTCTGTAGCGTAACTAGAATTTTCTAGAACTTGAGAATCACTTTGTATGTCTATTCTCCAACCAGTCAGACGAGCAGCTAAGCGAGCATTTTGGCCTTCTTTACCAATAGCAAGTGATAATTGAAGATCATCAACAACTACTAAAGCTGTTCCATTTTCTTCATCTAGACGTACTTCTTTTACTTTTGCTGGCTGCAGTGCACGCTGAACAAATTCTGCAGCATCTTCAGAAAAAGGAACAATGTCTACTTTTTCTCCACGTAGTTCATTTGTTACCATTCTTACCCTAGCCCCCCTAGCACCTACACAAGCACCTACTGGATCTACATTGGCATCATTTGACCAAACCGCTATTTTAGTTCTATGACCAGGCTCTCGTGCTGCAGCTTTAATTTCTACTACCCCATGGGCGATCTCAGGAACTTCTAATTCAAATAATCTTTTAATTAAACCAGGATGAGTTCTAGAAACAACAATTTGAGGACCTTTAGGAGTTTTTCTTACTTCTACAATATAGGCCTTTAACCTAGCTCCATGATCATAGCGCTCAAATGGAACTTGTTCTGCTTGAGGAAGTAAAGCTTCAACTTTGCCCAAATCTAACAAAGTATAGCGATTATCACTTTGTTGGATAATCCCTGTTACTATATCGCCTTCCCTACCTGCGTACTCATCATATTTCATATCCCTTTCAGCTTCTCTAATGCGCTGAAGGATAACTTGTTTAGCACTTTGGGCTGCAATACGACCGAAGTCTTCAGGTGTATCATCCCATTCTTTTATTACATTTCCATCATCATCAAGTTCTTGCCCATAGACTCTTATTTCTCCTGTATCGGGGTCTATGGTAACTACAGCTTCTTCAGCCGCACCTGGCATTCTCTTATAAGCAGCCACCAAGGCATTTGCAAGAGCATCTAAAAGTACCTCTGGTGCAATTCCTTTATCTCTGGCTATAACTTGAAGTGCCTCTAAAAATTCTAAATTATTTTTACTCATACCTACACGCCTTCTTTTGACTTAAAGCCTTCAGTATTGGCTTGTTTGGTTTTTTTTGAAGGCTTAGCTGTAGTTGAAGAAGAAGATTTAAATTCCTTCTCCCAATCAACTATAGTATTAGCTCGTTCAATGTGATCATAAGCAACATAGTGCCTATCTGAACTACCCATTAGTTCTATTGTTATTCCTGAATCATCTGCTTGAATCAATGTAGCTTTTACGCGCCTACCTAATTCTGGTTCTGAAGTAGTTTTAATCAAAACAAGTGAACCAACAAAGCGAGCAAAATGTTCAGGCGTACGCAAAGGACGTTCTAGTCCCGGACTAGACACTTCCAAAGTATATCGATTTGGGAAAATATCATCTTCATCCAAAGCAAGAGAAATTATTTTACTAGCTTCTCCAATGTCGTCTAAGTCTATTCCGCCTTCACGATCCAAAGTAATTCTCAAAAGGTTTTGATGAGATTCTATATCTATCAATTCAAAAGGTGAGGTCAAAAGCGATCTTTCAACTATCTCACGCACTTTTTGCGTTACATTCATCGCTATCACCTCCTAGTGAATATCTGTTGTCAAGCAAAAGCGTGGGCAAAGCCCACGCTTTATTACCTCTAATTTACACTTTGTTAGCTTTAAATACTATACCAATAATCAACCTTATAATTTCAAGAGGAAAACCAAAAGGTAACTAAAAGATACCAGAAGTCAACTCAGCATAAACTTCATCTACCAATATTGACTTTGTTTGCCCATCTTTTCTATCTTTGATTTCAACTATGCCTTGACCAAGACCTTTATTTCCTATAACAACTTGAGTAGGAACACCTACTAGATCTGCATCTGCAAATTTAATTCCAGCAGAAACCTCCCTGTCGTCATAAATAACTCCTACCCCAGCTGCAAGTAAATCTTTATAAAGTTGTTAAGAAAAAGATTTACCTCGCTAGATTTGTGAGGATTTAAAGAAATTATATGTATTGCATAAGGAGCTATTTCTTTAGGCCAAATTAAACCTTTATCATCATGGTGCTCTTCGGCGATTATTGCAATTAGACGAGTTACACCTATTCCATAACACCCCATCCAATAAAGTTGTTCTTTGCCTTGTGCATCAGTGAAACTTGCACCTGGGATAAGTTTTGAATAGGTAAGTCCTAGCTGAAAAGTATGTCCGGCCTCTACAGATCTAACTAAGACAAGTGGAGATGAGCACCTTGGACAGGGATCTCCTTGTTCAACAACAGTCAAAGAATCCCAATTCTCAACGCTAAAGTCTCTTCCCAAAACCAAACCTGAGTAATGATAATTTTTTTTATTTGCACCACTAACCCAAGCTTTTGGTTCTTTGACCGAATAATCTGCAACTACTTTTATATCCTTGGTGTTTAAACCCTTTGGGCCTATATATCCTTTGACCAAATCTGGATAATCAAGGAAATCTTTTTCTTCAAATCCACGAGAGCCCTTAGGTAAACGCACTTGCCTATCGCCAGGAACTAATCCAACATTTATTTTGTTGTTAGAATCAAAAAAAACAAAACACTTAAGCATATCTTTAGCAACAAGTCCTTGTTCTTTAAAATGCTCTACAACTAAATCAATGCCTGGTCTATCAGGAGTAAAATGTTCCTTTAATTCTTGGTCTATAGATTTTGACTCGAATCCAATATCAGCTTTTGTAGCAGCTTCTAGATTTGCTGAATATCTGCAATTAGCACAGCTTGCAAAGTGATCTTCCCCTATTTGGCTAGGTACCATAAATTCATGGTTTACCTTGCCACCTATTGCCCCTGCATCTGCTTCAACTGGTTGATAAGAAAGATCGCATCGCTCAAATATTTTGCAATAGGCATCATACATTGTCTGATAAGATGAACCCATTTCTTCTTGAGATGCATCGAAAGAATAGGCATCTTTCATAATGAACTCTTTTGTTCTCATAAGTCCAAATCTGGCTCTTGGTTCATCTCTAAACTTGGTTTGGATTTGATAAAGATTCAAAGGAAGTTCTTTATATGAATTAACTTCTGCGCCAACAATTGCTGTAATTACTTCTTCATGAGTGGGACCTAAGACAAAAGAGCCAGAAGTGGTTTCAACTTTCATCAAGACATCTTTCATTGTCTGTGCCCTACCACTTTGCTGCCAAATTTCTAAAGGATGCAATGCTGGTAATAAAATCTCTTCAGCACCTGCTTTGTCCATTTCTTGTCTAATAATATTTTCTATATTGGACAAGACTTTCAAACCCAAGGGTAAAAAACTATAGACTCCAGAAGTCAAGCGGCGAATAAAACCAGCTCTAAGCAACAGGCGATGGCTTGCTGCTTCGGCATCTGCTGGCGCTTCTCGTAAAGTTGGAAGCAGTAATTTAGACATCCTCATATAAAAGCAGATTAGTATGAGTAGAGAACTAAATTAACCAAGAAGTGAAAAAGTTTTCAATTATCGCTTTTTGGCTTCGAAATTCTTTTCTTTATATTTTCAATTTTTGTCAATGAATGATTGACGTCTTGGCCTTTTTCTCCAAGTAAGGCTTGTCTGTCTTCACTTGCTAAACGGGCAGCATTTTCATCTGCTAGAGCAAGTCGAGCTTCTACACCTTGTTCCATCAAGCGCTCTGCTTCTTCTACCAAAGCTTGTACCATTTGATCTTCGGGCACCACTCTAACTATTTTACCTTTGATAAAAAGATGTCCTCTAGATTTACCAGCTGCTATTCCTAAATCTGCTCCTCTGGCTTCTCCTGGTCCATTGACTACACATCCCATTACTGCTACTTGAATGGGCAAATTTAGTTTTTCTAATGCCTCTTGAGCAGTCTTGGCCACCCCTATAACATCAATTTCTGCCCTTCCACAAGAAGGACATGCTATAAGATCTAGACCTTTTCTTTCTCTAAGGCCTAAGGCCTCTAATAGCTGACGACCTGCTCTTACTTCTTCTATTGGATCAGCTGTAAGCGAATAGCGAAGTGTATCTCCTATCCCTTCAGCCAATAATGTAGCTATACCAGCAGTTGCTTTTACCAAACCTGCTGGAGGAGGACCGGCTTCGGTTACCCCAAGATGCAAAGGATGATCAGTAACTTCGGCAAGAAGTCTATAAGCTTTTATCATCAAAGCAACATCAGAAGCTTTTACCGAGATTTTAACGTTGTCAAAACCTACCTCTTCAAAGAGTTTTAATTCCATCAAGGCCGATTCAACTAAAGCTTCAGGAGTTGCGCCACCGTATTTTGAATAGAGATCTTTATGCAAAGAGCCAGCATTGACCCCGATTCTAATTGGAACATTGCGATCCCTTGCTTCTGAAGCAATAGTTTTAATTTCTGAAGGCTTACGTAAATTCCCCGGATTCAATCTCAAACAAGCCACACCTGCTTCTAGTGCTGCCATTGCCATTTCAAAATGAAAATGAACATCGGCAACAATTGGAACTGGGGAACGAGGAACTATGTGAGCCAAACCTTCAGCTGCGGCTTCATCGTTACAAGTACAGCGAACTATATCAGCGCCATTAGCAGCTGCTTCATAAATTTGAGCCAAAGTAGCTTCTACATCTGAGGTGGGAGTAGTGGTCATGGTTTGAATACTTATAGGAGCGTCTCCTCCCACAGCTACAGAACCAACATGAATTTGGCGCGACTTCCTTCTTATAGCTAATGGTTTATCATCTGGACTAATCATTTTATAACCTCAAATCTCATTTGAACATATTAGGAAGAGGGTGAAAAATATTTAGATACAAAGATGTAATTTCTAAAAATACCAACAAAGCAATGACTGCATAAAACAAAGGCATCAGTTTGGCCACATTGGCATGATAAGGATGATCTTTTCTCGAACGTATCCTCTCATAAATAGCAATAGCTACATGTCCTCCATCAAAAGGAAGCATCGGAATCATATTAAACATACCCAAAAAGATATTAATCATCGCCAAAAGTATTACTACATCTCCTATGCCTTGCTGGGCTGCTTGAGAAGCTATCCTAACGATACCTACTGTGGATTGAAATTGGGGCGGAGGTTTACTAGAAGGGCTTGCATGAGTAGATGCAATAAAATTGCTTACATAACTAGACATACCTTGAGGAGAAAAACGTTGAGCTAAAATTTGAGCTGTAGAAACAACAGATTTTTCTAGAGCAGAAGACGCTTTTATACTTCCTTGAATCACTCCTGTGGTAACTATAGGCAAAGTTGGTCCTATTCCAACAAAACCAGTAGGTTTATTTACATGGGCTACATTGGGAACTGAATTTTGTATTTGAGCGAGATTGGCTGTTTTTACGTGAAGATGCATTATCTTTCCATTACGTAAAATTGTAAAAGTAAGGTTTGCATTTGGATGAGATTGGACTATTTTGACCAATTGAGCCCACGAGGATAACTTTTTACCCTGTATACCAATGATCTTATCTCCTATATGAAAGCCTGCTTTTTGTGCTGGACTTTGTCCGTGAGCAAAAGTAGAGATAGAACCAACTTTCAAAACAGGAGGAGCATTATAAGAAGGAACTCCTATGCCAGAAAATAAAACCCACAATAGCAAAAAAGCAATTATAAAATGGACTACCGATCCTGCTATAGATACACTCAAACGTTGTAAAAAAGGCTTATTTCTATAAGCCCTAGGTTCGTCTTGAGGATCAACTTCTTCAAGATTGGTCATGCCTATAATTTTTACATATCCACCTAGGGGTAAAAGTTTTACGCCATATTCGGTTTCGCCTTTTCTTATTGACCAAATTTTTTTACCAAAGCCAATAAAAAATTCTGTCACTTTCATATCTGCATGCTTGGCTGTTAAAAAATGGCCAAATTCGTGCAGCATAATTACAATCAATAAAGCTACTAATACAGCCACTGTTGCAGCTACATGGGTCAAAACTGAAACAATGGCAATTAAAGCTATACCGATAAAAAGTTTTATCAAATTAGCTTTATTAGAAGTACTGGTTGTATCAACAGCTTGGGTATTAGGTGTTTGTCCTAAATCATCTAGATCATTGGACTGGTTTAGACTATTACTAGAAGAATCAAAAATTGGTTTAGACCTTTTGGGAAATAAATTCACACTGCATCAACTCTATTATCTATTATTGTAGAAGCTTTTTGTCTTGCTAACAGGTCGGCTTGTAAAACTTGGTCTAGCTCTTTAGCATCTTGTCCATCCCAAAGATTTAGAGTTTGCTCAATTACATTTGGTATGTCTAACCAGTTTATTTTTTCAGCCAAAAAAGCCTCCACTGCAACTTCATTAGCAGCATTTAGCCATGCAGGAGCACTTTTACCAAGACGACCTGCTTGGTAAGCTAGTGATAGACAGGGAAAAGTTTTATAATCTGGAAACTGAAATTCCAAAGAAGAAAGCTTGGTCCAATCAATTGGACCAAATGCTTTATCAAAGCGATTGGGAAAAGATAAGGCATATCCTATCGGTAGCCTCATATCCGGCAACGACAGCTGGGCTATAGTAGAACCATCTAAAAATTCAACCATAGAATGAACTATTGATTGAGGATGAACAATAACTTCAATTTGATCATAATCAACACCAAAAAGTTCATGGGCTTCTATTACTTCTAGACCTTTATTCATCAAAGTAGAAGAATCTATAGTTATTTTTGGTCCCATATCCCAAGTTGGATGAGCTAAAGCATCTTGAACTTTTATATTAGATAATTCGGACCTAGATTTATTCCTAAAAGGGCCCCCACTAGCAGTTAAGATCAACTTAGAGACTTCTTTTGTAGAATTAGAAGAGCTTCGTAAGCATTGGTGAATTGCACAATGTTCTGAATCAATAGGTATAATTTCTGCTCCTGGTATTTTGCGAGCATCTATCAAAGCAGGTCCAGCTGATATCAAAGATTCCTTATTAGCCAACCCCAAGCGCTTTCCAGCATTCAAAGTTGCCAAAGTCACAGGAAGAGCAGCGAATCCTACTACTGCATTTATAGTAATATCACTTTGAGATGCAACCTCTTCCAAAGCTTGGTTACCAGCTAAAACTTCCATATGAGAAGGAAGTAAATCTTTTAACTTAGACAATAAAGATTCATCTGTAATTATGACTTTACGAGGATTATATTTAATTGCCTGCAAAGCAAGCAGTTCCACTGAACTATGGGCACTAATTGCTTCTAGGGTATGTCCACCATCTTGTTGAGAAGCCAAAACATCTAAACTTTGTCTACCAATTGAGCCAGTAGAGCCAGCAATTGTTACAGAAGTCATCTGAGATGAAGAAGAATAACAAGATAATAAGTTGTTGGCAAAACAAACAACAAACCATCTATTCGATCTAGCATTCCCCCATGACCTGGAAGCCAACCTCCCATATCTTTTATTGCAAAATCTCTTTTAACTAAAGATTCACAAAGATCTCCCAGTGGCTCTACAACAATTACAGCCAGAGCCAATATCAAGGCTGAAGTCAAATTCCAAGGATGAATATTACTTATAATTAAAGCTGAAACCAACAAAACTGCAACTGAGCCACCAAGGAGTCCTTCCCAGGTTTTGTTAGGACTTATATTACTTGCAAGGCGATGCTTACCAAACCTCTTACCTGCAAACAATCCACCAATATCATAAAATGCTGTGTTTAAAATAGCAGCTAGTAAAAAAGAGACTCCATAGTTATTGGGACTAAAAGTGGGACTTAGTATAAAAGCTATAAAAGAACCTAGAAAACCAATCCACAAAAAAGGCAGTAAAGTTATCGCTATATTCAAAGAAGGACGACTAGATAGAACTCCACTTAAATACCAGATAAAACTAAATACAATCATCAAAGTTATAATCAAAGCTAAATTACTTGTACCTTGATAATAACCACTTATCATCAAAATTGCTGTAGCAACTATACCAAGTAAGGCAGCCGGCTTATAGCCAGCTCGACGAAAAGCAACATAGGCTTCAGAAATAGCAACAAGGACTACAACCATTCCAAGGGCTAAAGACGCAAGAGAGCCTAGTTTTAAAGCACCTAAAACCATTCCGGCAATTACAAAACCAGTAATGATTGCTTTTTTTACTTGATAACTTTTCAATTGAGATTCCGTAGTGGAATTTAACTCACTATGTAGATTATTTTTACTCATGGAAGGTTTAGATTTTGAAAAATCTTCTTTTGTATTTGTTGTCTCATCAATTTGGCTAGATAGCAATGAAGAAGATTTTTCGTTTTGATTGTTTATAAAAAACAATTCATCATCTTGGGAGGAGACAAACTTATTCTCTGTTTGGTCCTTAGAGTCTAAAGATTTAGACTGGGGGTTGTCTACATAACCTTGTTCACTAAAATATGATGAAAAAGGTATTTCCCCATCCAAAGAAGAAGAATCTGAATCAGAAACAATTTCAGTCTGAAACAAAGGCGGGGAAGTATTATCTAAACCTTTTACTTTTGAATTAGTTCTCGGTTTAGAAGGCTTCTTAGCATCTGTTGAAGTAATTATTAAATCCTCAACGTCTTCTTCAAAGATACTAAAACTAGTAGTTTCTTCAACCGATTCTTTTTGAGCCCGCTCACTAATATCTTTATCAGTGGCATTTTCCTCATCCATCTTTCTCCCCCGAGCCCTACCTCGTATCAGATTTCAAGAAGTTCTTGTTCTTTTTGATGGAACAAGCGGTCAACTTCTGCCACAAAATCTTGCGTTGTCTTATCTAGTTCTTTTTCTACTCTTTCCAAGTCATCAGATGGAAGTTCTAATTCTTCTAGGTCATGACGGGTAGATCGACGTATATTGCGAATACCAATTCGTGCTTCTTCTGCTTTGGTTTTTGCCAATTTGACCATTTCTTTTCGACGTTCTTGGGTAAGAGGAGGAAAAGCTAAGCGTATAACTTGACCATCACTAGAAGGATTGATACCTAGATCAGAATTTTGAATAGCCTTTTCAATAGCTGCTATAGAGCCCTTATCGTATGGGGTTATAACTAACAAACGAGCTTCGGGAACAGTAAAACTAGCTAATTGTCGTAAAGGAGTCTCGCTACCATAGTAGGAAACTCTTAGCTTTTCTACTACTGAAGGATTGGCTCTTCCGGTTCGCAAAATAGAAAACTCACTCTTAGCATGAGTAATCACTTTAGCCATTTTCTCTTTACATTCAGCAATACTAAGCTCAGCTAATTCATCCATTATTGAATCACTGTACCAATCTTTTCTCCCAAGAGAACTTTACGAATATTACCAGGCACCATTAAATTAAAAACTACTACTGGTAAATTGTTATCTTTACAAAAAGTTATAGCAGTCAAATCCATAATTTTTAAGTCTTTGTCTAACACATCTTTGAAAGAAATTTCCTCAAATCTAGTTGCTGTAAGATTTGTTCGAGGATCAGCAGAATAAACTCCATCTACTCCAGAATGAGTTCCTTTGAGTACTGCTTGAGCTTCAATTTCTGCTGCTCTCAAAGATGCTGTTGTATCGGTGGTAAAAAAAGGATTTCCTGTACCTGCTGCAAAGATAACAACTCTTCCTTTTTCAAGATGGCGTATGGCTCTTCTGCGAATATATGGTTCAGCCACTTGAGCCATTTCTATAGCCGAAAGCACTCGGGTAGGCTGACTATATTTACGTTCTAGAGCATCTTGAAGAGCTAAGGCATTAATAACAGTAGCCAACATTCCCATATAGTCTGAAGTAGCTCGGTCTATACCTACTCCCAAACCTCTGGTTCCTCTCCAAATATTCCCACCACCTACAACTACTGTAAGCTCTACCCCAAGTTCATCTCGAGCTTGTGCAATTTCCAAAGCTACTCTTTCTACCACTTGTCCATCTATTACTTCATCAGAAGCAGAACTAGCAAAAGCTTCTCCAGAAATTTTTAAAACTACTCGTTTCCAATTTGCTTTTAACATACCTAAATTCAAATCTTTAGGAGTACTAGATTCACTTTCAGAAACAGAGCTTGGAGGAATTTGGGGTAAAGACATACTAAAAATTAAGCTCCAATTATTATTTGGGAAAAACGAGAAATTTTAGCATTCCCCAAAAGAGACTTAATTGTTTGCTTTTCATCTTTTACATAGTTTTGTTCTAACAAAACTCTTTCCTTGTACCATCCGCCAAGACGTCCTTCAACAATCTTTGGAAGAGCAGCTTCGGGTTTTCCCTCATTACGGCTAATAGTTTCTAAAGTTGAGCGTTCTTTTTCAACTAGATCTGCTGGTACATCTTCTTTTGACAAATAACTAGGTCTAGTAAAAGCAATATGAACTGCAATATCATGAGCTAAAGAAGCATCTGCGCCTTCTAACTCAACTATTACTCCATTTACCCCTCTGTCATTTTGTATATGAAGATAAGAGTCCAAAATAGAACCTTCAGAAGATTCAAAATACACAGACCTGCCTAAAGTGATATTTTCTTTAAGCGCTACTTGTAACTCTTGAACAGAACTGAGATGGCTAGATAAAACACCTTCTCCTTCTTTGGCTACCGCTTCTGCTAAGGAGTTGACTAAATTGACAAATTCAGTAGATTTTGCCACAAAGTCAGTCTCACACTTAAGTTCTACCATGGCTATGGAATTTGGTTGTTTTGCTATAGCTACTGCACCTTGAGAATTTTCTCTGTCTTGACGCTTTGCAGCACTAGCTAAGCCTTTTTCTCTCAGCCACAATGCTGCCTTTTCAAAATCTCCATCATTTGACTCTAAAGCTTTTTTAGCATCCAACATCCCAGCACCGGTAGATTGGCGCAACTTTTGTACATCTTTGGCTCCAAAATTAGCCATTTACTTCCCCTTGTCTTACTTCTTCTTTTATAACTGAATCAGCATTGGAGTCATTTTGGGATTGGGAAGCATTTATTTCCGAAGGTTCTAGTTGAGATGCAACAGCATGAACTGGATTTTGTCCCGAATCTTCAGCTCTTTCTGAAAATCTTGGAGCACCCACTGCACCCCTCGAAGCCATAAAACGTCCCTCTTGAATTGCATCTCCAATTACACGACACATCAATGCGCCAGCTCTAATTGCATCATCGTTACCAGGAATAACATATTGAATCAAATCAGGATCACAGTTAGTATCAACTACAGCTACAATTGGTATACCTAATTTGTTTGCCTCTGTGACAGCGATATGTTCTTTTTTAGTATCAATAATAAAAACAACGTCTGGGATTTTTTCCATGTTGCGAATACCACCGAGGTTTCGCTGAAGCTTTTCTAATTCACGAGAAAGAATAAGAGCTTCTTTTTTAGGCATAGCATCTAAATCTCCAGCTTCAACCATGCGCTCATATTCTTGCATCTTTTGAACTCGCCCACTAATGGTAGAAAAATTAGTAAGCATCCCACCTAACCAACGCTCATTGATATAAGGCATCCCAGACTTGATAGCGTATTCAGCTATTGCATCTTGGGATTGCTTCTTAGTCCCAACGAATAATACAGTCCCACCTTGTGCAACCTGATCCCTTACAAAGTTATAAGCAATCTCTATGCGTTTTAGTGTTTGATTGAGATCTATAATATAAATCCCATTACGCTCTCCAAAGATAAAGCGTTTCATTTTAGGATTCCAGCGTCGGGTTTGGTGTCCAAAATGAACTCCAGCCTCCAACAACTGTCTCATACTAACTACAGCCATAATTCCTCCCCAACGGTTAATTTATCTGAATCGCAACACCTTTTAGGTGACCGCGGGAGCATTCAGATAGAAAAATAAATAACTCCAAATTTGCTCTCAAAAGAGCTGTTCAATTATTACTACAAAAACCACTATATAGTAAATTTAGCTATGCTAGCTCTCGTTCAGAGTCATTTAGTCTAACACGTAATTGCAGTATTGCCTTTGTATGTATTTGACATACCCTACTTTCAGTAACGCTTAAAATTTCGCCAATTTCAGCTAAAGTTAGACCTTCATAGTAATAAAGAGTCAAAACTACTTTTTCCCTATCACCCAAACGATTTATAGCCCCAGCTAAAGTTTGTTTAGTCTCTTCTAATTCAAAAGCACCCAATGGACCCGTTTGTTTATCTGCAAGAGTATCTCCCAATGTGATTCCTTGGTTCTGAGATTCTCCTGAAAGAACATCATCTAATGCAAAAATTCCCACAAAAGAGATTTGATTAAAAATTTGATGTAAATCTTTTTCACTTATCTCCATCTCGGCAGCAACTTCAGCATCTGTGGGAGTTCTTAGAAGAGTTCCTTCTAACTTTGCATAAGCTTTTTCTACTGCTTTAGCCTTTGCTCTTATAGAACGAGGCACCCAGTCAATGGTACGCAGTTCATCTATAATGGCTCCTTTTACTCTAGCTATTGCATAAGTTTCAAATTTGATATTACGACTAGGATCGAATTTATTTATAGCATCTATCAGACCAAAAATGCCATAACTTACCAGATCAGCCTGTTCAATTTGTTGAGGAAGTCCAACTGCTACTCGACCTGCTACGTACTTTACCATTGGAGAATAATGCAAGATTAACTTATCTCTTGCCTCTCGAGCACCAGTTGTTTTGTACTCATTCCAAAGTCTTCCAACGGCTTGTTTTTCTGCTTCGGTTTGCTCAGTTGCCATTATTTACCCTCTTGGATGAGTTTTCTTGTATGTCTCTAGAAGACGCTCTTTTGAAATATGAGTATAAATCTGGGTAGTACGAAGGGAAACATGTCCCAACAGTTCTTGAACAACCCTCAAATCAGCCCCCCCATCTAAAAGATGTGTTGCAAAAGAATGCCTAAGCATATGCGGATAAATCTTATCTGGATATTTATCTAAAATTCTTCTAACATCTCTTTGCCCTAATTGATGACCTGATTTATTCAAAAAAACAAAACTAGAAGAAGAAGCATTTGCAAATAAACCCCTAGCAGTCCTAATCCATTTTTGAATGGCTTTGACTGAAGGTATACTCAAAGGAACCTGTCTTTGTTTGGATCCCTTCCCCCAAACTTGTACCATAGCTGCTTCAAGATTTAGATCCTCTAATCTTAGCCCACACAGTTCTCCTACCCTCAATCCTGATCCATAAAGCAACTCCACCACAGCTTGATCTCGTAAAGATACAGCAATTTGTTTTGAATTGTCTTTTTTAGAATCTAAAGAAGTATTATATAAAGATGCAAAAGCATTAGAATCATCTTCTAAAAGTTGTAAAAATCCTTCTATTTGATTTTGAGATAATACATTTGGGAGTTTGCCAGAACCTGATGATATAAATATATCTTCAGCTGGATTAGATTCAATATAATTCGATCTAACTAACCAAGAAAAGTATCTCCGTATTGAAGAAGCTTTTCTAGCAATTGTAGAGCGAGCATACTTACGAGTTGACAAATAGGATATATATCGCCTAATACTAAGACGATCCAATTGAGAAGGATCTTCTATACCAGCGCGAGCACACCATTTACTCAAACTTTCAATATCGTCAAAGTAGGCTTTAGACGTAGCAAAAGAACATCCTGTCAATGAATTTCTAAACTGTTCTAGGTACCAAGTCACTATATATAACGCTATATCTTTATAAGCCCATGAATAAAACTTTATAGTCTTTTTTAATTCTATTTATAAAACTTTAACGATATTTTAACCTAAAAAATCTAAATTTTTATAATCAAGACTCCTTATTTATCAAAGTTATAGCCAAATTGGATACATTAAACACAATAAACAAGATTGTTATAATTGAAGGTTAATTTTTAGGAGTTAAATTGAAAATACAAGCCGAACTAGGTGACTTAGTTCAACAAAATGTAGATGCAATAGTAAATGCCGCAAATACTTCATTATCAGGAGGTGGGGGTGTAGATGGAGCAATACATGAAGCCGCAGGAAAATACGAACTACAACAAGCATGTCAAAAACTTGGAGGCTGTAATCCAGGAGATGCCAAATTTACCCCAGGCTTTAATCTAAAGGCAAAATGGATTATTCATACTGTTGGTCCTATTTATAAAGACGGAAACCACGATGAAGATAAAATACTAAGTTCTTGTTATAAAAAGTCAGTAGCAATAGCAGATGATCTGGGTGTACGATCTATTGCATTTCCAGCTATTAGTACAGGAGTATATGGGTTTCCAAAAAAATGGGCAGCTGAGATAGCTGTTTCTAGCCTTTTTTCGGTCAAACCTAAAAATGTTGATTCTATATATTTAGTTGCTTTTGATAAAGAAACATTTCAACTTTATGAATATTTTTTAGCTTTTTATAAACAAAATGAAATCAAGAAAGAATATTGACCGCACGAGACACAACCAAAGCAACAGTAATAAAAGATGTCAAAGCTTGAATTAACATTAATATCTTTGCTTTTGGGCTCAAAGGCATTGTATCTGTTGGGCTAAAAGCAGTGGCGTTGGTAAAAGAACAGTAAAAATAATCGATAAAACTCGGAGTCCACTTTTCAAACATATTAGGCAATCCCATTTGAGGAAATAAAAAATCAGGAGAACGAGAACGGTTTTTAGCCGGACCCCCTCTATCTAATTCCCAAAACCATAATCCAAAAACTATTATATTAGTAAGCCAAATATTGACCCCATCTAAAAGTAGTTCTTTACCGTTGACTTTGACGCCTGCAACTAAAAAATGAGCTAATAAAGCTAGAGAGATAAAATTAGCTATATTCATCAAAGCAATTATAAAAACAGACAAAGACTGCACTAATAAAGATTCCCTATTATTCCTATAGGGCCTAGTAATCATAAGAGGCAACAACAGAGCCACTTCTAAAGCTGGGAGCAACCAAGGCAATAAAGTGAATTGAGGAGGAAGAGCCAAGTAAAGACCAAGGGCACAAATTATAGCAATAGCTGCTGGTCTACGCGCCTCTCCTCTTGGAGAATTTAATCCTTGTTGCATTTGATCACTGGGGGACTCTTTTTAATAAATATAATTTACTAAAAATATAAAAAATAAAATTAGACAAGCTTTTTATTTTTTAAATAGTGTTGATGATAAGGTTCTGCTTCATAAAAATCAGGGGCAGCAATAATTTCAGTTACGATAGGTTGTTCTAAACTAAGTTGATGTTTTCTACGTGATTCTAAAGCAATACGATTTTGAATATCATTAAAAACAAAAATTGCTGATCTGTATTGATTACCAACATCAACACCTTGTCTGTTTATAGTCGTAGGGTCAATAAGATTCCAAAACACTTCTAATAAGGTTTCATAAGAAATCACATTCGGATCAAAGGTAACTAAAACAGATTCAGCATGTCCAGTTGCACCAGAACATACTTGTTCATAAGTCGGATTTACTCTTTTGCCTCCACTATATCCGGCTTTTGTATCAAGGACTCCTTCTAGTTCACTAAAAGCTTGCTGGATTCCCCAAAAACATCCTCCTGCAAATAAGGCTTTTTCCATAGAACCACCATCTCTTGTGCAATAAATGTAGCTTCAAAATACTCTTACTAGTCTAACTGTTTATTTTCTAATAACGATAAATTCTTATTGGACACATTATTTTTCTCTACAGAATTATTTAGCTTCTTCAAAGCTTCTATTTTATCCAATTGACGTTCTAATTGGTTCCGACGAGTGCCAACTAAAGCCTGAAAAGCTCTTTGGGTGGTTTCTAAACTCTTTTCGACTCTATCCATTTGCTCAATAAATTTTTCCCATTGATTAGAAAAGCCTCCCAGTATTTCTATTACTTGTTGGGAAGATTCTACTAATTGAAAACTATCTAAAGAATGACGTATTACTGAAAGAACTGCAAATAAGGTAAGAGGGGAACAACAAATTATCTTTTTTTTCAAAGCTTCATCAAAAATATTACTTTCTTGTTGATATATAAAAGAATAAAGATCTTCATTTGGAATAAAAAGTAGAATAAAATCTAAGCTTTTGTCTGTATGATGATATTTTTTACTTTCTAATTCTTTTACTCTATTTTTTACATCTTTTATAAAATTAGAAAGAAATTGAGCTTTATTTTCCTGAGGAGATTCTAAATATTTTAAATAATTATCTAGAGGAAATTTAACGTCCATAAATAGACAAAGATCATTTGGAAGCAAAAAAGTAAAATCGGGAATTCCTGTAGAAGAGTTTGATTTTTGCTTTTGGTAATTTACCTCTTCTACAAATCCAGCAGACCTCAATACATCTTCTGCCATTCTTTCTCCCCATTGTCCTCTGCTTTTAGAACCCACCAAGGCATTGCGAAGCATAGAAGTAGTATCGTCTAATTGCATTAGCTGTTGATGTAGTTGACCAAGCTGAGAAGCTCTTTTTTCTTCTAAATTTTGGACCAATACATTAACTTTTTGAATTTCATTATTCAATAAATTCAATTCTCTATCAATTAGTTCTTTTTTTGAATCGAATTCTAGATTTACATTGGAAAGGCGAGAATCTAGGGAATTAGCAGCAATATTTGTAAGCGAATCAACAGCTTGGGACAATGGCTTACCTACAGAATAATTAGCTTTATATATAAACAAAATTAAAATCACAACTAAAAAAATGATCACAAATAGTAAAAACAATATCATCAGCCAGTTAATCCTCTTTCTTGGCTTTAACTAAAATTTTAAAAAAATATTTTAACTGCCTCGACCAACTTACAAACTCCTTATCAAGAAAGAAACGGCTTAGATAACAAATAAGACGAACCTCCTTTGGGTAACTGAAATAATCTCGCAATATAACAGTAGGGATAATCCTTGTTAGAAGATCAATATTCCATAATTGCAATTATCGCAATAAGCTAAGACATTTTCTATTTCTGATGCTCAATAGAGCCAATTTAGACAAACTGGGCTTGGCAAGCAACAAAGACAGGAAAACAAGTTGTAATACTTGGGCTCTGAAGCGAACTGGTTACTTTTGGGCGGGGCTAAGCCCAAAAGTATTGTAGTT